>NZ_DASZJJ010000101.1:0-30013 GCF_035948235.1 Paraburkholderia sp.
GATGTTGTTCTTGCGGCCGTTGCCGAGGTCTTCGGTGAACTGCTTCGCGTAACCGATGCGCTCTTCGTCGAAGAAGTCGGCTTGCGGCGTTTCAGGCACCGGCGTGCCGTTGATCGTGAGCTGCTTGTCCTGATACGCAACTACGTCGCCCGGCAGGCCAATCACACGCTTGATGTAATCGACCGACTCGTCCTTCGGATAGCGGAACACCACCACGTCGCCACGCTCGAGCGGACGGCCCTGCGTGATCTTCGTGTTGGTGATCGGCAGGCGGATGCCGTAGTCGAACTTGTTCACGAGGATGAAGTCGCCCACCAGCAGCGTCGGCACCATCGAGCCCGACGGAATCTTGAACGGCTCCACCACGAACGAGCGCACGAGGAACACGACCAGGATGACCGGGAAGAAGCTTGCCGTGTACTCGAGCCACCACGGTTGGCGCAGCTTTTCGTTACGCAGGTTCTGACGCGTGACGGGCGCATTCTCGTCGGCGAAACGCTCGCCTACGCGTTGCTGCTGCCGGTCGAACTCGGCAACGGCCGCATCGGCGGCGAGGCGCCGGCGCGGCATGAAAACCAGCTTGTCTGCAACCCACGCGATGCCCGTCAAGATGACGAGCACAAAAAGGATCAGCGCAAAATTCATGTAGTGGTCCGTTGTTCGGGCTTATTTGTCTTCGACACGCAGAATCGCAAGGAAGGCCTCCTGCGGAATTTCCACGGAGCCAACCTGCTTCATGCGCTTCTTGCCTTCCTTCTGCTTCTCGAGGAGCTTCTTCTTACGCGAGATGTCGCCGCCGTAGCACTTGGCCAGCACGTTCTTGCGCAGCGCCTTGATGTTCTCACGCGCAATGATATGCGCGCCGATCGCGGCCTGAATCGCCACGTCGTACATCTGGCGCGGAATGATCTCGCGCATCTTCGCCGCCACTTCACGGCCGCGATACTGTGACTGCGAACGGTGCACGATGATGGACAGCGCATCGACCTTCTCGGCGTTGATCAGCATGTCGACCTTCACGACGTCCGAGGTGCGGTATTCCTTGAACTCGTAGTCCATCGACGCGTAGCCGCGCGACACCGACTTCAGGCGATCGAAGAAGTCCAGCACGATTTC
Source organism: Paraburkholderia sp. (assembly GCF_035948235.1). Classification (GTDB taxonomy): domain Bacteria; phylum Pseudomonadota; class Gammaproteobacteria; order Burkholderiales; family Burkholderiaceae; genus Paraburkholderia. Next base: position 1,117 of record NZ_DASZJJ010000101.1, read on the forward strand.
CGCCATCGGGATTTCGTACGTGAGCTGCACCTGACGGCCGTGATACTGCATGTTGATCTGGCTACCGCGCTTCTGCGTACAGAGCGTGATCACCGAACCCACGTAGTCCTGCGGCATGTACAGGTTCACCGTGACGATAGGCTCGCGGATTTCGCCGATCTTCGAAGGCTCCGGCATCTTCGCCGGGTTCTCGACCTTGATCAGCGTGCCGTCCGCCTGCACGACTTCGTACACCACGGTAGGAGCCGTGGTGATGAGGTCCATGTCGAACTCGCGCTCCAGACGCTCCTGCACGATTTCCATGTGCAGGAGACCCAGGAAGCCGCAGCGGAAGCCAAAGCCCAGCGCTTGCGACACTTCCGGCTCGTACTGCAGCGAGGCGTCGTTGAGCTTGAGCTTTTCGAGCGACTCGCGCAGCGCGTCGTACTGGTTCGCCTCGACCGGATAGAGACCCGCGAACACCTGCGGCTTCACTTCCTTGAAGCCCGGCAGCGGCTCGGCCGCCGGCCGGTTCACGAGCGTCACGGTGTCGCCCACCTTGGTGGCGGCGAGTTCCTTGATGCCCGCGATGATGAAGCCTACCTGCCCCGCCGACAGCGATTCCAGATCGCGCGACTTCGGCGAGAACACGCCGACGTGCTCGACCGGATACTGCGCGCCGGTGGCCATCAGCTTGATCTTGTCCTTCGGACGCAGCGTGCCGTTGACGATACGCACGAGCATGACCACGCCGACGTAGTTGTCGAACCACGAGTCGATGATGAGCGCCTGCAACGGCGCTTCCGGATCGCCCTTGGGCGGCGGCACCTTGGCGATGAGCGATTCGAGCACGTCTTCCACGCCGAGGCCGGTCTTCGCACTGCAGTGCGTGGCGTCGGTCGCGTCGATGCCGATCACGTCTTCGATTTCGGCGATGGCGTTCTCGGGGTTCGCAGCGGGCAGGTCGATCTTGTTGAGCACCGGCACCACTTCCACGCCGAGCTCGATCGCCGTGTAGCAGTTCGCCACGGTCTGCGCCTCGACGCCCTGACTGGCGTCGACGACGAGCAGCGCGCCTTCACAGGCCGACAGCGAGCGGCTGACTTCATACGAGAAGTCAACGTGCCCCGGCGTGTCGATCAGGTTCAGGTTGTAGACCTTGCCGTCGCGTGCCTTGTATGAGAGGGCTGCGGTCTGCGCCTTGATGGTGATGCCGCGCTCGCGCTCGAGATCCATCGAGTCGAGCACCTGCGATTCCATTTCGCGGTCGGACAGGCCACCGCACAGCTGGATGATGCGATCGGCGAGCGTCGACTTGCCATGGTCGATGTGCGCAATGATCGAGAAGTTACGAATATGATCCATTCAGTACCGATCAAGCGAAAAAGGCGCGCCCCAACGATAGCTGGGCACGCCTCGTAAACAGATGAAAAACCGAACTATTTTAGCCGAAAAGGGGTGTCAAGGGCGAACCCTGCGGTGAAGTCCTGCAGGTGTCGTGCCAAGGTTGCACCCTGGTGGCTAAATTGACGGGGGATAAAGGGCCTCGTCAGGTTCCGCTCGGCGGCTTTTTCGGCACGTAAGGCGCGTCGGCGCTCAGTCCCAGCGTGGCGCGCACGCGCGCCTCGTCCAACCGGTATCGGCAGAGTTCGATACCGTCACATACCAGCACCGGCACGAGTTCGTCATAACGCGCGACGAGTTCGGGGTCCGAATCGACATCGATCACGTCAAGACGCGCGCCGGCCGCCACTGCAAGCGGTTCGAGCGCTTCGCGCATGTTTTCGCACAGATGGCACCATGCCCGACCGTACAGCACCAGATGCGCACTCGCGCGCGCCACCGCGCGAGGCTGGGTGGCGGTCGAGGTGCGCATCGGCGTATTGGGCATGGATTGCTCGTTTGTCGCTGGCGTTTGATTACTTCTGCGCCGGCCCACGCGGGCGGATCGGCACGAACTGCGTATTGTCGCCCCGGCGCACGAGAATAGCGACCATCTTCTGCGTATCCAGGTGCGAAGTAACGTCCTGGAACTGCTTCGCATTGGTGATATCGGTGTCGCCCACGCGCAGGATGATGTCGCCCTTTTGCAGACCGGCACGCGCGGCAGGCCCATCCACCGAATCGACCACCACGCCGCCCTTGATCTTGAGCTGGCCCAGCTGGTCGGCCGGAATGTCCGTCACCGACAGGCCCAGCGCGTTCGACGGCCGCGGCTTGGGCTCCGGCGCCTTCTTCTGGTCGGTCTTCGCGCCCTTGTCCGCCTGCATTTCCGCGATCGTGATCGGCAGATCGCGCGTCTGGCCCTTGCGCCAGACCGTCACGGTCGCCTTGGTGCCCGGCTTGGTGTCGCCCACCATGCGCGGCAGATCGGTCGCGGTGTCCACGGACTGGCCGTTGAACTTCAGAATGATGTCGCCCGGTTGGATGCCGGCCTTTTCGGCCGGGCCGCCCGGCTCGACGCTCGACACCAGCGCGCCCTGCGCCTTGGGCAGACCGAGCGAATCGGCCACATCCTTGGTCACCTCGCCGATCGCCACGGCAATCCGGCCGCGCGTGACCTTGCCGGTCGTCTTGAGCTGATCCGCCACGCGCATCGCCTCGTCGATCGGAATCGCGAACGAGATGCCCATGAAGCCGCCCGTGCGGCTATAGATCTGCGAGTTGATGCCGATCACTTCGCCCTGCATGTTGATGAGCGGGCCGCCCGAGTTGCCGGGATTGACGGCCACATCGGTCTGGATGAAGGGCAGATAGTCGCCGGTGTCGCGCCCCTTGGCGCTGACGATGCCTGCGGTCACGGTGTTTTCGAGGCCGAACGGCGAGCCGATCGCCACAACCCACTCGCCCACGCGCACCTTGTTCGAATCGCCGACGTTCACGGCCGGCAGATTGTTCGCCTGGATCTTGACCACCGCGACGTCCGTGCGGTCGTCGACGCCGATCAGTTTGGCCTTGAATTCGCGCTTGTCGGTGAGCGTGACGTAGATGCTGTCCGCGTCGTCCACGACGTGGGCGTTGGTCATCACGTAGCCGTCGCTCGTCATGATGAAGCCCGAGCCGACGCCGGTGTTCTGTTCGCTGTCGCTGCCGCCGTCCGGGCCCGAATCCTGACCGCTCTGGCCGCCCTGGCTTCCCTGACCACCGCCCTGGCCGCCGCGCGGCGACTGGCCACCGCCTTGCCCCTGCCCTTGACTGGGACCTTGCGGCAGCGGAATGCCAAAGAAACGACGGAAGAATTCCGACATGTCGCCGTTGTCCATCCCGGGCGGCAAGCCGCCGCTCTGCGAAAGCGTCACGCGCGTGGTGGTGCGGATATTGACCACCGACGGACCCACCTTGTCGACGAGATCGGTGAAGTCCGGCAAATTGGCGGCAGGCGCCGCCGATGCCACGTGCGGGGCGAACGGCAGGCACACCGCCACCACCGCGGCCGCGAAGAATTTGCGCAGCGGGAGGATCGTCATATCGTATTCGGCCGAAGGAGTTACTTGGGAGCCTTGTATTCTATGGCAGACGCGAATTGCTGCAACGTGGCCTGGGGCACTTCGCCGAGCAAGGTGATCCAGTAGTCGCCGCTGCGCTTCACCAGCACATGGGTCGCGCCATTGCTGCCAGCGCCTTCTTTGCGGCTGTTGTGCTCGACCGGCTCCACGAACACCGACACGGCAGACAGGCCATCCGAGAACACCGCCTGATCGACCGGGATGGGCGGCTCGTTGGCGTCGCGCGCGGCCATCGGGCGGCGCAGTTCACGGATCTTGACGAAGCCCGGCGCGCCCTGACCGAAGGTCCAGCCCTGCGCTTCCATATCGACGCCCTGCAGCGGCGGGCGCACCACGGTCCAGCCGGCGGTGTTACGCATGCCAGCCGCGATCGGCGCCTTGTCCACCGGCACGCCGATACTCACCTGCGTAAATGACAACTGCTGGAGCACCTGGCCATTCGACGGATCGAGCGTCTGCGAACGCAGCAGCAGGCCCGTCTTCGCATCCGCCCACAGCTTGTAGGCAAAACGGTAAGCGTCCTTGGGATCGAGTTCGATGACCTGGCTGTCGATGCCGGCCACGCGGTCGGTGCCGAGCATCTTCGGGTCGTAGACGGACAGCACCTGGTCGCCGCTCGTGGCGAGCAGCGCCGGGAACGCGTCCTTGTTCTGGCGTTTTTCGACGACGCAGAGCTTGCGCTCCGGCACGAAGGTGTAGAGATCGTCGTTGTGACGCAGCATCTTGCGCGGCTTGCCGTCGAGGCTTTCGAGTTGCTCGAACTCGCCGTCGCTCTTCGTCGCGTAATGCGTGATGCGCGACGACTGCACGTAATTGCCGCGCTGATAGACGAAGGTGCCGATGTAATTCTGCTGCTGGGCGGCCTGCTGGATGCGGTCGAGCCACTGCGCGGCGCTCTGGCGCGTGGCTGGATCCGCAATGGAAACCGCCGACGCGCCTTGTGCATGCGCGCGCGGGGCGGCAGACAGAGCGGTGAACATTACGGCTGCACAGCACAGCAATGCCGGCAACCGCCCCCAGAATGTATTGTTATTCAACCGCAATGTCTGCATCAGACTCACTGGCCTTGCGTGGTAAGGGCGGCAGAGCGGATCAGCGGCATCGAATCCGACATGACCGGCTGCTGCGCGAACTGCTGATGTGCTTCGAGATAAGCGTCCAGGCGCGCGTCGCGGATGATGTTGCCATCCTGCACAGCGGCCGTCTGCACGGGCAAGGTGTTCATGGCCACGCGCTGGACGTTGTCGCCGGCGGGCTGGAGCGCGGCGATCTGCGAGCCGCCGGCCATGCCGACACCGCGCATCTGCGGCACGACGATCCACGTCAGCGTGGCGGCCGCGGCGGCAATGGCCAGCGACGGCACGACACGGTGGCGCAGCGACAGGATACGCGCGACGCGGCCGTTATGTGTGCTCGCAGCAATGCCCGCCGCGACGGCGGCAGGCGCCAGCACATGCGGCTCCGCCTCGAAGCGCGCGGCAAAACCGGCCATGAACGACTGGCTCGCGGCCGGGCTCATCGCCAGGTCGTCCGAGCGCAGCGCGTCGCCGATCAGGTGATACGCCGACCAGGCCTTGCGGTCCTCGTCGTCGAATCCGGAAAAAATAGCGTTCAGATGCGCCTGCGCGTCCGCTTCAGTTGCCGTTCCTGCGACGAATTCGCCGTCGACGAAGGCGGACAGACGCTCGCCGTGCGAGCTTGACACCGATTGCATCGAAACCGACCCCATGATGCTCCCCATTTTCTTACAGAGCCCCGCAGTGACACACTCACTCTAATGACTTGCGTCCATGCCCGGCGCGAGCGTGGCTTTTTACCAGCGCTTGCCTTCCGGTGTGTCCAGCAACGGACGCAATTTTGCCGCAATGGCTTCGCGAGCGCGGAAAATTCGCGATCTGACGGTGCCGATCGGGCAACCCATCATTTCAGCGATTTCCTCGTAGCTCAAACCTTCAATTTCCCGAAGAGTAATGGCGGTGCGCAGCTCTTCCGGTAGAACCGCCATTGCAGCATTGACCGTCTGGGCGATCTGCTTGCTCATCAACATCGACTCGGGCGTGTTGATATCCCTTAGTTGATCGGCGTCCGAGAAAGTTTCAGCTTCTTCTGCATCGGCTTCCGTCGAGGTGGGGGCGCGTCTTCCCTGGGTCGCAAGGTAGTTCTTCGCCGTATTGACGGCAATACGGTACAACCACGTATAGAAAGCGGATTCGCCACGGAACTGCGGCAGCGCCCGGTACGCCTTGATAAAGGCGTCCTGGGCCACGTCCTCGACCTCTGCGGGGTCCCGCACGAGGCGCGAGATCAGGCGGATGATCTTGCGGTGGTACTTGGAGACCAGCAGTTCGAACGCGGCCTTGTCACCTTTTTGCACGCGCTCGACCAGCACCTGGTCAATTTCTTTTTCGCTCACCTGAAAGTCCGTTAGCTCATGAAGTGGACGCGGGGCCTCATTGTAGCGTTACCGCCACGGCCCCACGTTACGCGCGTTACAGCGGTTACAGTCTTTACAGCCGACCGCTGGAGGTGGAACAAGAGTAAATGGGGACGCCCTGCCCAAGCGCAAGAGGCGGACAGAAACAGGAAGCAGACAGGAACAAAAAGGCGAAGGAAATTCGCGTTATTCGCTGCGCTTTTCAGCGCCCGGACGCGCTGCGCGCGGCGACCGCAATCTGGCGAAACGATTCGGCATCGAGCGAATCGGCGGTAATCAGGAGACTGCGGCGTCGCCCGCCCGCCTCAACAACGAGCGAAAGCAAGGCCCCGCCCCATTGCGCGGCGCCGCTGAGGCGGCCATCCACGAGACAGGCTCCCGCGCGGGAAAACGCCGCAAAGCGATCGATCCCAATCTCGATGAAAGCCGGTTGCGCGCGGCGCCAGGCCGCAAACGCGAGACCACCCGCGGCACCCAGAGCGAGTGCCAGCGGCAACGCCCGCCAGACGCCAAACCATGGCGCGAGCGTCGAATAGAACGCCAGCGAGGCGATCAGAATTCCAGCCAGGAGAATTGCCTGAAGCGCCCAGGACGGGCGTAAGGCGATACGCGGCGCACGCGTGCGCCGCGTATCAGAAAGGGAGTCGCGGCCGGCCGGCGAGTACAGCATGATCTGCTGCGCCGGCGCGGCCGCGGTGTCGCTCGAAGCGATCACGTTCGCGCCGATAAGGGCTTAGACGTGACGCTTGAAGACCAGCGTGCCGTTCGTGCCACCAAAGCCGAACGAGTTCTTCAGCGCGACGTCGATCTTCATGTCCCGCGCGGTGTTCGCGCAGTAGTCCAGGTCGCAAGCCGGGTCCTGGTTGAAGATGTTGATCGTCGGCGGAGAAATCTGGTTGTGCACAGCCAGCACCGTGAACACCGACTCCAGGCCGCCCGCGCCACCCAGCAAGTGACCCGTCATCGACTTGGTCGAGTTCACGACGATGTTCTTCGCGTGGTCGCCAAACGCGCGCTTGATCGCGGTGGTTTCCGCCAGGTCGCCGAGCGGCGTCGAGGTGCCATGGGCGCTGAGCCAGTTCACTTCGTTGGCATTGACGCCCGCGTTCTTCATCGCCGCCAACATGCAGCGGCGTGCGCCGTCGCCGTCTTCCAGCGGAGCGGTCATGTGATATGCATCACCGCTCATGCCGTAGCCGCCGATTTCCGCGTAGATCTTCGCGCCACGCGCCTTCGCGTGTTCGTACTCTTCGAGCACCATCACGCCTGCGCCCTCGCCCAGCACGAAACCGTCGCGGTCCTTGTCCCACGGACGGCTCGCCGTTGCCGGATCGTCGTTGCGCTGCGAAAGCGCACGCGCCGCCGCGAAACCGCCGATACCGAGCGGCGACACGGTCGATTCCGCGCCACCCGCGATCATCACGTCGCAGTCGCCGTATTCGATCAGACGCGACGCTTCGCCGATGCAGTGCAGACCGGTCGTACACGCCGTGACCATCGACAGGTTCGGGCCCTTCAGGCCGAACTTGATCGACAGGTGGCCGGAGATCATGTTGATGATCGAGGCCGGCACGAAGAACGGCGAAATACGGCGCGGGCCGCGGTTGAGCAGTTCGGTTTGCGTGACTTCGATCATCGGCAGACCGCCGATGCCCGAGCCCACGTTCACGCCGATGCGCTCCGCGTTCGCGTCGGTGACTTCGAGGCCGCTATCCTTGAGCGCCTGCATGCCGGCGGCGATGCCGAAATGGATAAACGTATCCATATGGCGCGCTTCTTTCGCGGGCATGTAGTCTTCGACGTTGAAGCCCTTCACTTCCCCGGCAAAGCGGGTCGAGAAGTTCGTCGCATCGAACTTCGTGATGTTGGCGATGCCGGACTTCCCGGCGACCAGATTGGCCCAGCCGTCGGCAACATTATTGCCAACAGGCGAAATCAGCCCCAGGCCTGTAACAACAACTCGACGGCGGCTCACGGGTAACCCCTTTTCCATAGATGACAAAAACAAAAGCCACAGAGGCCACAGGAAATGCTCCTGTGAGCCCTGTGGCTAGTTGACCGGCAGATGCCCCGCAACGAGTGCGGTGGCCGTACGCGGTTTCACGGGCGAGCGTCCTCGCGGGCCAATAACGCGCAAGCGCGTCTGGCCCCGACAGGAAGAAGGCGTATTACGCCTTGACGTTCGCGCGAGCGTAGTCGATCGCTTGCTGGACCGTCGTGATCTTCTCGGCTTCCTCGTCCGGGATTTCCATGCCGAATTCGTCTTCGAGGGCCATCACCAGTTCGACGGTGTCGAGCGAGTCTGCGCCCAGATCGTTCACGAACGAAGCTTCGGTCTTGATTTCAGCTTCGGCGACGCCCAGTTGTTCGGCGACGATCTTCTTGACGCGCTGTTCGATGTTGTCCATTACCCCTCCAAGGGAAAAAAGTTAGCTCATGAATGCGAGTGCGCGCATTTTATCAGGTTTGACCTGGCAGAAAAGCAGCACACCGCGGTTCCGGAAACGGCTGTCCGCGCTCGCGCCTAACGAATCATTTCGTCGAGCGCTTCAAGGCGCGGATAGTACCTGAATCCGGTTAAGACATATACATGCCGCCGTTCACGTGCATCGTCGTGCCCGTGATATAGCCCGCCTGCGGCGAAGCCAGGAAGGCCACCGCGTGAGCGATGTCCTCCGGGCTGCCCAGACGTCCCAGCGGAATCTGCTGCTTGAGCGCGGCCTGCTGCTCGGCGGGCAGATCCTTGGTCATGTCGGTATCGATAAAGCCCGGCGCCACGCAGTTCACCGTGATGCCGCGGCTGCCGATCTCGCGTGCAAGCGCGCGCGTCATGCCCGCCACGCCTGCCTTGGCCGCTGCGTAGTTGGCCTGGCCCGGGTTACCCGACGAGCCGACCACCGACGTGATATTGATGATGCGGCCAGCACGGGCCTTCATCATCGGGCGCAGCACGGCGCGCGAGAGGCGGAACACCGACTTCAGGTTGGTGTCGATCACCGAATCCCATTCGTCGTCCTTCATGCGCATCGCCAGGTTGTCCTGCGTGATGCCCGCATTGTTGACGAGGATCGCAAGAGCGCCAAATTCCTTGACCGTCGCGTCGATGAGCGCTTCTGCCGCAGCTGCGTCGTTGACGTTGAGGACCGCGCCGCGGCCTTTCACGCCCGCTGCTTCGAAAGCGGCCGTAATGGCCTGCGCGCCCGCTTCGCTGGTTGCCGTACCGATCACCGTCGCGCCCTGGCGCGCCAGTTCGAGTGCGATCGCACGGCCGATACCGCGCGAGGCGCCGGTCACGATCGCGGCTTGATTGTCGAGAGTCTTTTCCATCATTCGAATCCGTTGCAGGTTATGCGCGAATCAAGCGCTGAGATCAAGCGCGCAGAAGCGCGAGCGTCTCTTCGAGCGACTTCGGATCGAACACCGAAGCGCCGACCAGATTGCCGTCGATGCGCTTCGTGAGGCCCGCGAGCACCTTGCCCGGACCGCATTCGACCATGTGCGTCGCGCCTTGAGCGGCGATCGCCTTCACACACTCGACCCAGCGCACCGGACCGGCGGCCTGACGCACGAGCGCGTCGCGGATCTTCGCGGGATCGGTTTCGAAGGCCACGTCCACGTTGTTGACGACCGGGATGACCGGCACGTTCAGCGTGACGCTCGCGAGGTATTCGCGCAGCTGGTCCGACGCCGGCTTGAGCAGCGACGAATGGAACGGCGCCGAAACCGGCAGCGGCAGCGCGCGCTTGGCGCCCTTTTCCTTGGCGACTTCGCAGGCCTTTTCGACCGCGGCCTTGTGGCCGGCGATCACGACCTGTGCCGGTGCGTTGAAGTTGACGGCTTCGACCACGCCGCCGCTCGCGGCTGCGGCTTCGGCGCACACTGCGCGCACGGTGTCGTCGTCCAGGCCCAGCACGGCGGCCATGCCGCCCTCGCCGACCGGCACGGCATTCTGCATCGCCTGGGCGCGGAAACGCACGAGCGGCACCGCGTCGCGGAACGCCAGCACGCCCGCAGCGACCAGCGCCGTGTATTCGCCCAGGCTATGGCCCGCGACGATGGCAGGCGCCGGGCCGCCTGCCTGCTGCCACGCGCGATAGACGGCGTAAGCGGCGGTGAGCATGACCGGCTGCGTGTTGGTGGTGAGATTGAGCTCTTCCGCCGGGCCTTCGGCGATCAGCTTGCCGATGTCCTGACCCAGCGCGTCGGACGCTTCCTGCAGCGTTTCGCGCACGATGGCGTTATCGGCGAAGGCGTCGAGCATGCCGACGGCCTGCGAGCCCTGGCCCGGAAAAACGAATGCGAATTTCATGGCTTCCTCAAAATTCGGTCAAAACGGATGAGCGATGCGCTCGGATGAACCGCCGCGGGCCGCTTGTGCGCCAACCTGCCTTCAAAGGCAAGGGCGCGCGGCCAACGCAGCGGGAGCGCGAAAGCCCGTTCGGAAATCAGTAGCGGATGACGGAGGCGCCCCAGGTGAAACCGCCGCCCACGCCTTCGATCAGCACGTTCTGGCCGCGCTTGATGCGGCCATCGCGCACCGCGACGTCGAAAGCGAGCGGAATCGATGCCGCCGAGGTGTTGCCGTGTTCGCCCACCGTCACCACCATGCGCTCAGCAGGCAGGCCGAGCTTGCGGCAGGTGCCCTGCATGATGCGGATGTTGGCCTGGTGCGGAATCAGCCAGTCGATCTGGTCGGCCGTGAGCTGCGCCTTGTCGAGCGCCTCGTGCGCGACCTTCTCCAGCACGTTGACAGCAAGCTTGAACACCGCCTGGCCGTCCATGTGCAGGAACGCGTTGCCCGCGATCACGCCGCCGTTCACATTGCCCGGCGTGCACAGGATGTGCGCGTAGCTGCCGTCCGCGTGCAGCGCGCTCGCGAGCACGCCCGGCTGATCCGAAGCCTGCATCACGATTGCGCCCGCGCCGTCGCCGAACAGCACGCAGGTCGTGCGGTCGTTGAAATCGAGAATGCGCGAGAAGGTTTCCGCGCCCACCACCAGCGCCGTGCGGTGCTGGCCGCTGCGAATCAGGCTGTCGGCCACCGAAACGGCGTATGCAAAGCCCGAGCACACGGCCTGCACGTCGAACGCCGCGCCGTGATTGCGGATGCCGAGCTTGTTCTGCAGCAGGCAGGCGGTGCTCGGAAACACGAAATCGGGCGTCGAAGTGGCGACGATGATGAGATCGATGGACTGCGGGTCGACATCGGCGGCAGCGATGGCGCGCTGCGATGCAGCAAGCGCGAGATCGCTCGTGGTGACGTCGGGCGCGGCGAAGTGGCGCGCGTGGATGCCCGTGCGGGCGACGATCCACTCGTCGCTCGTCTCGACGCCTTTGGCGGCGAGGCGTTCAGCCAGATCCTGGTTGGTGACGCGCTCCGGCGGAAGATAGCTGCCCGTGCCGAGCACGCGGGAATAGAGAGTCGATTGAGCCATTATGCCTTCGAGGATGATGCCTTCGAGGTGGGTGTCGCGGCGGGCGGGATGGGCTGGGCGGCGTCTGCCGCCTCGCCTGATGCACTGCTCGCGGCCGGGCTGTCGGGAGTCGACGCGGCAGCGCTCAGGCTGCCGGGCGCCGGGTCGATCGAGCCGGCGTTGTCTTCCATGGCGCGGGTGAGACGCTCCAGCACGCCATTTTTGACGGCATCATACCCGCGATTGATCGCACACTCAAACGCGTAGGCGTCAGCGGAGCCGTGGCTCTTGATGACGAGGCTTTTCAGGCCGAGCAGCGCCGCGCCGTTGTACTGGCGGTGATCGACGCGTTTCTTGAAGCGCATGAGCACCGGCAAGGCGGCGATCGCCATCAGCTTCGTGAACCACGAGCGGCCGAACTCTTCCTTGATCATGTCGTTGAGCATCTGTGCGAGGCCCTCCGACGTCTTGAGCGCGACATTGCCGACGAAGCCGTCACAGACGATCACGTCGACACTACCTTTATAGATGTCGTTGCCTTCGACGTTGCCGCGGAAGTTCAGCGTGCTGGCGCGCAGCAGCTCGCCCGCGCGCTTGATGGTTTCGTTGCCCTTGATGACTTCTTCGCCGATATTCAGGAGCCCGATGGTCGGGCGATCCTTGCCTTCGAGCGCGGCGACGAGCGCATGGCCCATCTCGGCGAACTGCAGCAGATGCTGCGGTTCGCAATCGACGTTCGCGCCCAGGTCGAGCATCGTCGTGTAGCCGCGCGGATTGGGCAGCGCAAAGGCGATGGCCGGGCGTTCGATGCCAGGCAGCGTCTTGAGCACATAGCGGGACACGGCCATCAGCGCGCCGGTGTTGCCAGCCGACACGCACGCCTGTGCCTCGCCCTCTTTCACGCGATTGAGCGCGACGCGCATGGACGAGTCTTTCTTCTTGCGAAGAGCGACTTCGACCGGATCGTCCATTTCGACGACCTCGGTGGCGGGAACGACGGAAAGTGCGGGGAGGTCCTGCGCCTTGAGCTTCTTGAGCTGGGCGCGGATCGCCGTCTCGATGCCCACGAGCTGCAGATGCGCGTCGGGGTGGGAACGGACGAAATGGACTGCGGCGGGCACCGTCACCGACGGGCCGTGGTCGCCTCCCATGCAATCTATCGTGAGCGTAACAGTCATGGAATGCGACGAATTTCAGGCACAAAAAAGCGGCAGTTGAATGCCGCCTTTTTTGCCGAGCCGAACAATGGTCAAGCGAACGGAATCGCCATGTGCGGCGCTGATGGACAGCCCGGGGAGCACCCGAAACCGCCGCGCCGCACGCTGGAACGATTAGTCGTTCTTGGTCTTGACGACTTTCTTGCCGCGGTAGTAGCCGTTCGGGCTGATGTGGTGACGCAGATGCACTTCACCCGTGCTCGGCTCAACGGCCAGCGGCGCGCCCGTGAGGAAATCGTGCGAGCGGTGCATGCCGCGCTTCGACGGCGACTTCTTGTTTTGTTGAACTGCCATGATAACTCCTGAAAATTTTCCGAATTCTAACACAGCCCGATCCGGCCGCCGCCACCCAGGGGGATGGCCGGACTCCGGGCTCAGGCCCACGTATCTGATACTGCGCCCCTGCGGCCGCCCGATACGTCAGATGACTGACGCTCAGTGCTTGCTGCCGGGACCGTCCTTCTTGAGCGATTCGAGCGCCGCAAAAGGGTTGATGCGCTCTTCCGTCTCGATCTCCTGCTCCGGCACGTCGTCTACGGAATCCACGCCGTCCGCGCCATCGGGACCCGAGGCGAGGCTTTCGTGAATTTCCGGACAGACTTCGTGCTTCGGCACGAGCGGCAAGGCGAGCAACAACTCCTCTTCGATCAAGTCGACGAGATCGAAATGGCGCGAGCCTACGATCACTTCGACTTCATCGTCGTCGAGCGGAAACTCATCCGCCTCTTCTTCCGTCTGGACGATACGGAAGACCGCATCGGCATTGAAGGCCTGCTCATAGGGAGCGAGGCACCGCTGACACGTGAGCCAGGCGCCGCCGTGGATCACGAGCCGCAGATACGGCTGCGGAGCATGGGTGCCGTCATCCTGCAATTCCGGCTGCGTGAAGCCCTCGGCCTGCCAGGTGAACGCGGTGTCGCGATCGGGTGCGTCGGCCGGAACTTCATTCAATATGCGCGGCAACTGCGCGATCCGGACCATGCCGGCTGCATCGCGGGCGCTGCGCGCGAATTCAAAAATATCGATATCGCGTGGGTTGAGCTGTTCGGTCATGTGCGCTCTCCTGCTTCAGACATGTGACCTGCAAGCGATGCAGGCCGGTTGATGTGAACGGCCTGATCCTGCTGCTTGATTCCGCTTGATCCCCACTACATCGGCTACGTCGCGCACTTGCTCGCTGTATTTGCCTGCTATACGCGTACACTTTGCGCGCGCCGGGTTTTCGTTCCCGCCCCCTGCCTGCCCTGGCAGACGCACGAGGTGAACGTACCGATGAAAAGCCCAAAATCATATCGCCTTTATCTTTGTGAGTCAAACACTTAAGCTTCTGCCCGCAAGCCGCCATGTGGCCAGCCATGAGGCGAGCGCTTTTTGACATCGTGCGGCGAAATCCGCCCCTGTTTCTAGCGCCTTGCCGGCCACCGCCGCTCAAGTGTTCCAGCCCAGATTCCGCTTAATTTCCGATCATGCTGCCAGATTCCTCGCCCGTACAAACCCAGGGTCGCCCCGCGCTGATCCTGGCGTCCAGTTCGCGCTACCGCCGTGAACTGCTCGAACGCCTGCGCATTCCGTTCAGCACCGCCGTGCCCGCCATCGACGAAACTCCGCGTGCGGGCGAAACGCCCGAAGCGACGGCGCTGCGCCTCGCCGAAGAGAAAGCGCGCGCAGTCGCCGCCGCCCTGCCCGCCGGTACGGGCCGCACACTGGTGATCGGCTCCGACCAGGTCGCCACCTTCGACGGTCGCCAGATCGGCAAGCCGGGCACGCACGAGCGCGCGCTCGAACAGCTGCAATCCATGCGTGGCCGCGAAGTGCTGTTCCATAGTGCCCTGAGCCTGCTCGACACGTCGACTGGCCAAACGGATAGCGTCGATGTCGTGACGAAGGTGCGCTTTCGCGATCTGCCAGACACGGCGCTCGACGCCTATCTGCGCGCCGAAGAACCCTACGACTGCGCGGGCAGCGCCAAGTCCGAAGGACTCGGCATCGCGCTGCTCGAAGCCATCGAATCCGACGACCCCACCGCCCTGATCGGCCTGCCGCTCATCGCGCTCACGCGCATGTTGCTGGCCGCGGGCTATTCGCTGCTGGAGGCGCAATCGTGAGCACGGGCACCCTCTATCTGATTCCGAACACGCTCGGCGACGGCGACGAAGCCGCACTTGCTTATGTCCTGCCCGTGCCGGTGCGCGAGCGCGCGGGGACGCTGGCAAGCTACATCGGCGAGAATGCCAAGACCACGCGTGCGTTCCTCAAGCGCGTGGGCACCACGCGGCCAATCCAGGAAATCGAGATCAACGAGCTGAACGTCAACACGCCCGCGGGCGCGGTCGACAAGCTGCTCGCCCCGCTGCTGGCCGGCATCGACACGGGGCTGGTGTCGGAAGCCGGCGTGCCCGCCGTGGCCGATCCCGGCGCGCTGCTGGTGCGCCGCGCGCACGAACGCGGCATCAAGGTGGTGCCGCTGGTCGGGCCCAGCTCGATCCTGCTGGCGCTGATGGCCTCCGGCCTGAACGGCCAGAGTTTCGCGTTCCACGGCTATCTGCCCGTCGACGCCAACGAGCGCACGAAGAAGCTGCGCGAACTCGAACAGACTTCGCGCAAGGCAAAACAGACACAGATCTTCATCGAGACGCCGTACCGCAACAAGTCGATGCTCGATACGCTGCTGTCGACCTGCGCGCCTTCGACGCTCGTGTGCGTGGCCGCCGATCTCACGCTGCCGACCGAAACGATCCTGAGCCGCGCCGTCTCGGACTGGAAGAAGAAACCTGCGCCGGATCTGCACAAGCGACCCGCGATCTTCCTGCTGCTCGCCGTCTGAGCAAACGCGCTGTCGAAATGAAAATGGCCGCTGCGCAAAACGCAGCGGCCATTTTTTAAGCTCACACAGCAGTGCGGCGAATTAACGCAGCGACAGCTTCGCGCCCGAAATCAGCGAATGCATGGCCCCAGAACCGACGCTCGCGCCAAAACGCTTGGCGAGGCGGTCGGAAATGCCCTGCTTGACGGTGTAGTCCACCACGTCCGGCGCCTTGATGACTTCGCGCGCGACGAAATCGGTGTCGCCGTAACCGTCGGCGAGACCCAGTTCCACGCTCTTCTGGCCAGTCCAGAACAGGCCCGAGAAGATATCGGGCGAATCCTTCAGGCGCTGGCCGCGGCCCGCCTTCACGGCGTCAATGAACTGCTGGTGAATCTGGTCGAGCATTTCCTGCGCGTGCGCGTCCATCTTCGGCGTATCGGGCGAGAACGGGTCGAAAAAGCCCTTGTTTTCACCCGAAGTGCGCAGACGGCGCTCGACGCCGAGCTTGTCCATCAGGCCCGTGAAGCCGAAGCCGTCCATCAGCACGCCGATCGAGCCGACGATGCTGGCCTTGTTCACGTAGATCTTGTCGGCCGCGGCGGCGACGTAATAGCCGCCCGATGCGCACATGTCGCCCACCACCACGTAGAGCGGGATGGCCGGATACTTGGCGCGCAGCCGGTGGATCTCGTCGTTGATGATGCCCGCCTGCACGGGGGAGCCACCCGGGCTGTCGATGTGCAGGATCACCCCCGCCGTGCCGTCGTCGTCGAATGCGCTGTCGAGGGCGCTGTTGATGTCTTCGGCGTTGGCAGGCGTATCCGACGAAATCTCGCCGTCGAGCGAAACCAGCGCCGTGTGACGGCCACCGCCTTCGACGCGCGCGCCTGAAAAGTCGAACACGCCCCACACAAGCAGCAGCAGCACGGCCAGGAAGGCAAAGCGGAAGAAGATCTTCCAGCGCCGCGCGGAACGCTGCTCGGTGATGGCGGCCATAGCGATGCGTTCGAGCGCGTCGCGCTCCCAGCCGCCATGGCCGGCTTCCACCTTGCCCGAATGCATGGGGCGCGGCGGCTCGTTCGAATCGGGTGTCGGGTTATCTGACATGCGTAGGTGGTTGGCTCAGCAAGGAAGTCAGGTCGGGGTCGGAAGCAGATCGTCGTCCGGCAGCCAGAATACCGCACGGCCATCGGGCGTGTCGCGTTCCTCGACGCGCACCGGGCGCAAACGCCCGCCACGACAAGGTCCGCCCACGCATTTGCCGGTCTCGGGCTGGTAGATCGCACCGTGCGTGGCGCACATCAGATAAAGCCCCGACGACTCGAAGAACTGCCCTTCGACCCAGTCAAGCTCCATCGGCACGTGCGCGCAGCGGTTCAGATAACCGTAGGCCTCGCCGCCGAAGCGCACGAAAAATACTACGGCGGGGCCGCCAGCGTACGTGGCGTTCATGCGCACACCCGCGCCGCCGTCGGTCAGATCCGCCGCCGCGCAGACACGCACGGGCGCATGGCCGCTTGCCTGCTCGCTCACCTGGCGGATTTCGCTCATGCGTGCTCCCGCAGCCAGGCCGCGAGGTCTGCGACATCGGCGGCGATGAATTGGGGCGCAAGCGCCTCCAGAGCCGCCGCCGAGTGCGCACCGTAGCCCACGCCCACACCAGCCGCGCCCGCGTTCGCGGCCATCTGCAAGTCGTGCGTGGTGTCGCCGATCATCACGGTGCGAGCCAGATCCTGCCCCAGTTCGCGCGTGAGTTCGTGCAGCATCGCCGGATGCGGCTTTGAAAAGGTTTCGTCGGCGCAGCGCGTGCCGTCGAACAGGCTCGTGAGGTTAGCGTCCGCGAGCGCGCGGTTCAGGCCCACGCGGCTCTTGCCGGTCGCCACGCCAAGCAGATAGCCTGTGTCGCGCAGCTCGGTGAGCATTTCGCGCACGCCCTTGAACAGCTCGGTCTGCTGGTCCTTGAGCAGATAGTGGACGCGATAGCGCTCCACAAGGCGCGGGTAGTCGGCCGGGTCGAGCGTGGGTGCGGCAATCTGCAGCGCCTCGCGCAGACCAAGGCCGATGACGTAGCTTGCGGCCTCGTCGCCGGGCACGGGCAGGCCAAGGTCGCGGCAGGCGGCCTGGATGCTGCGCGTGATGTGGGCGGTCGAATCCATCAACGTGCCGTCCCAGTCGAACACAATCAGGTCAAATTGCTCTCGGGCCATACGGTCCTTCTCCAAACACTGTTGTTCTTGAGTCCGGCGTGATCCCGGTTGAAGTCATCGGTACAAATAAACGGTACAAATAAGCGTGAAGCGCGTTCGTCGGGCCGCATTGTGCCCATTCGCTGCACAATGCGGCCGCTGGGTGTTCCCACCCTCATTCGGCATGCGGCGTGGCGTAGTCCTCACCCGCCGCATCGCGCTGCGCGCGCAGCTCGTCGACGAAACGGCGCAGCTCCGGCGGCAGCGGCGCTTCGAACTGCAGCGGCGCGCCCGTGATCGGATGCGTGAGCTTGAGCCGGTGCGCGTGCAGGAACATGCGCTTGACGCCCGGCTTCGCGCTGGTGCGCGCCAGCGCCTTGTTGAGCGCGAAATCGCCGTACTTGGCGTCGCCGACGATCGGCAGCCCCAGATGCGCCAGGTGCACGCGGATCTGGTGGGTGCGGCCGGTCTTGAGTTCGGCTTCGAGCAGCGCGTACTCAGGCCAGCGCTCCACGAGATTGAACACCGTGTGCGACGGCTGACCGTCCGGCTGCACGCGTACACGGCGCTCGCCTTCCGGGGTCAGATACTTGTGAAGCGGCTCCTTGACCGCGCGGCGGCGGCCCCAGTCGCTCGCCCATTCGCCGTGTACGCAGGCGTAGTAGCGCTTGTCGGTCTTGTTGTCGCGCATCTGTTCGTGCAGGCCGACCAGCGCCGCGCGTTTTTTCGCCAGCATCAGCACGCCCGAGGTTTCGCGGTCGAGCCGGTGGACAAGTTCGAGGAACTTCGCCTGCGGACGCGCCTCGCGCAATTGCTCGATCACGCCGAACGCCACGCCGCTGCCGCCATGCACGGCAACGCCCGCCGGCTTGTCGATCACCAGCATCGCCTCGTCCTCGAAGAGGATGTTGAAATGGGCGGCCGGCACCGGCGCGGACTCGGGCGCGGTTTTTTCGGCGATGCGGATGGGCGGCACGCGCACGAGATCGCCAAGCTCCAGCCGATACTGCGCATCGACCCGGCCCTTATTCACACGGACCTCGCCGCTGCGCAGAATGCGATAAATGTGGCTCTTCGGCACGCCTTTGCAGACGCGCAGCAGGAAATTGTCGATCCGCTGACCGGCGGCGCCGTCGTCGATTTCGACGAAGGAAACCTGGTCACTTGCGACCTGATTCTGGGATATTTTGCCTAACCCTTTCATTCTGAATATAATTTGCCCAACGCTGACGCGAAGGTTGGCCCAACGGCCATAAAGTTCCTGATCCGCCCGATGGCTATCCAAGGGGGATCATCTGGAACGGGAACCACGCGGAATGCGCAGGCGGCAAGCGATAAACCGTTATTTTACTTGCGCCCGGGGCTGGTTGCTCACCCTGTCTTAAGAGAAGCAAACGAGTTGCACGCACGGAACACCCGACGGCAGGGACGGCGCCCACAGGCACGTTCGGTCGCACCGGGCTCCGACGGTAACGGAAGGTTGGTATAAAGAATTCATCCGGCGCGTCGCGCCGCGTGCCCGAAGCGATTTCGATGCGGCCGCGATACGACGCGACGGTGGCGAAAATACGGCGAGCGCCCGATTCGTCCCGGCAACGTGCGGGACATGGCGACGTCAAAAGTGGCGAGACACCCGAGGGGGAAGACGGGCGTTCCTGTTAGCTTCCCATCCGCGGCCCTTTTGCAGACAGCGAAGGCCGTGTAAGCCGATCCAGCCAGCAGCGCGCGCAGTTCGCGGCTGCGGCCGATATTTTGTTGCGGTCGTGCGTGGCGCAGTTTGCCGCCGGCGCACGCAACAGACGGATCACTGGAAGCGCAGGACATCCGTGCCCCGCCGGCACGTCTCTTCGCTTCTGAAGACGTATTTCGCATGTGCCCACGCGGCCCGTCCCAGGCAACACAACGCCGGACCGGCCGCCTCAACGGCAATTCTCCCCGCCATCTTTCCCGCTCCAGCGTGCTTGTGAAAACACAATAAGGCGCGGCTTGCCGCTGCCCGCCCCTGTGCCGTCCGGCGAAGCGCCGGCGCTTCCAGGGTGTCCTGGGCAGTATGCGAAGCCGCACTGGAGTCGTTCAATGAAACGAATGCTGTTCAACGCGACGCAGCAGGAAGAACTGCGCGTCGCCATCGTCGATGGACAGAAGCTGATTGACATCGACATCGAAACCGCCGGGCGCGAACAGCGTAAAGGCAACATCTACAAGGGCATCGTTACCCGCATCGAGCCGTCGCTCGAAGCCTGTTTCGTCAACTACGGCGAAGACCGCCACGGCTTCCTGCCGTTCAAGGAAGTCGCCCGCCAGTACTTCCGCGACGGCGTGGACATGCGCGGCGCGCGTATCCAGGACGCCCTCAAGGAAGGCCAGGAACTGATCGTTCAGGTCGAGAAGGAAGAGCGCGGCAACAAGGGCGCCGCACTGACCACCTTCATCTCGCTGGCCGGCCGCTACCTCGTGCTCATGCCGAACAACCCGCGTGGCGGCGGCGTGTCGCGCCGCATCGAGGGCGACGACCGTCAGGAACTGCGCGAAACCATGGCGCAGCTGCAACTGCCTGAAGGCATGAGCATCATCGCGCGCACGGCCGGCATCGGCCGCTCCGCCGAAGAGCTCCAGTGGGACCTGAACTACCTGCTGCAACTGTGGCGCGCAATCGAAGCCGCCTCGCAGGCCGGCACGAGCGGTCAGCCGATGCTGATCTATCTGGAATCGAGCCTCGTGATCCGCGCGATCCGTGACTACTTCCAGCCCGATATCGGCGAAATCCTCATCGACACCACCGAGATCTATGACCAGGCACGCGCCTTCATGGATATCGTGATGCCGGACAATGTCAATAAGGTGAAGCGGTATCACGACGACGTGCCGCTGTTCTCGCGTTTCCAGATCGAGCACCAGATCGAAACGGCCTACTCGCGTACCGTTCCGCTGCCTTCGGGCGGCGCGATCGTGATCGACCACACCGAAGCGCTGGTCGCCATCGACGTGAACTCGGCGCGCGCCACCAAGGGCGCCGACATCGAGGAAACCGCCGCGCGCACCAACCTGGAAGCCGCCGACGAAGTGGCGCGCCAGCTGCGTCTGCGCGACCTGGGCGGCCTGATCGTGATCGACTTCATCGACATGGAGTCGGCCAAGAGCCAGCGCGAAGTCGAACAACGCCTGAAGGACGCCCTGCGCCACGACCGCGCGCGCGTGCAGATGGGCAAGATCTCGCGCTTCGGCCTGATGGAGCTGTCGCGCCAGCGTCTGCGCCCGGCCCTCTCGGAAGGCAGCCACGTCACCTGCCCGCGCTGTAACGGCACGGGTCATATCCGCGATACGGAATCGTCGGCGCTTCAGGTCCTGCGCATCATCCAGGAAGAAGCGATGAAGGAACACACCGCGGCAATCCATTGCCAGGTGCCGGTCGAAGTGACCGCCTTCCTGCTGAACGAAAAGCGCTCGGAGATCAACAAGATCGAGTCGCGCTTCAAGGTCGGCGTCGTGCTGATCCCGAACAAGCATCTGGAAACGCCGCACTACAAGCTCGAGCGTCTGCGTCACGACGATGCACGTCTGGACGACCCGCGCGCTTCGTGGAAGATGGCCGAGGAAGCGGCCCGCGAACTGGAATCGGAAACCGGTTACAGCAAGCGCAACGCCGAAGCCAAGCCCAAGCAGGAAGCCGCGGTGAAGGGCATCACGCCGGAGCGTCCGGCGCCGTCCGCACCGGTCAAGACCGTGGAGGCCGCACCCGTGGCCGTACCGGTCGCGGCAGCTCCGGCCGCCGGTGGTTTCTTCGGCTTCATCAAGCGTCTGTTTGGCGGCGCACCGGCTGCGGCCCCCGCACCGGCGCCGGTCGCCCAGCAGGACAAGGCAGCCCGCCCGGCACGCGCCGAACGTGGCGAGCGCACGGAGCGCGGTGAGCGTGGCGACAAGTCCGCTGCTGGCGACCGTAACCGCAACCGCCGCACCGGCGGGCGCGACGCCGCAGGCCGTGGCGAAGCCGCAACCGGCACGCGCACAGGCCAGGGCCGCCCGGAACGCGAAGCACGCGAGCCGCGCGAAACCCGCGAAGCACGTGAACCGCGCGAAGCACGCGAAAGCCGTGAAGCACGCGAGCCGCGTGAAGCCCGTGAGCCGCGCGCACCGCGTGAGGCACGCGAAACCCGCGAGCCGCGTGAAGCACGCGAAGGCCGTGAACCGCGCGCCGAACGTGAAGCACGCGAACCGCGCGAGCAACGCATCGAACGCGTCGAGCGTGGCCAGGACCGCAGCGAGGCAGCAGAAGCCGCACCGCGTGGCGAGCGTCAGGAACGCGCGGAACGTGGCGAGCGCCGCGAACGTGGTGAACGCGCCGAGCGTGGCGAGCGCCGCCGTCAGCAGCCGAACGAAGCCGCAGAGGCTCAGGAAGCGCGTCTGGACGCCGCGAGCGCAGGCAACGATACGGAAGCCGCCGACGCCGCCCAGGCCGCCCTCACCGATGGCGTGAACCAGGCCGGTTTCGACGAAGACGGTGCAGCACCGCAAGGTGAAGAGCGCCGCCGCCGCCGTCGCGGCCGCCGTGGCGGTCGTCGCGAGCGCGATGCAGAAGGTTCGGCAGCACTCGAAGGCGCGGACGGCGAAGGTTCGGACGAAGCCGCGGCAACGGAAGGCCAGGCAGAAGCTCAGGCTGAGCAAGCGCCTGTGTCGGAAACCGTGGTGCACACGTCCGTCGCGCAAGCGGTGGTCGTGACGGCACTGCCGGTTGCAGCCGCCGCAGCAGTCGAGGCCACGCAAGCGGCCCAGCCTGTGCAGGCTCCGGTTGTGCCCGCTGCTCCGGTGGAAACCGTTGCTGCTGCTCCCGCTCCGGTCGAAACCGCTGCACCGGTTGAAGCGGCCGCTCCGGCTGCACCGATCGAAGCCGCGCCTGCGGCCGTCGAGCCGGTTGCTCACGTGACGCCCGCAACGCCGGTTGAAGCCGCCCCTGCAGCAGCACCCGCAGCGGCCGCCGAGCCGGTCGCTCAAGCGCCTGCAGCACCGGTGGAAACGGTGAAAGCGGTGGAAGCGGTGGCAACGCCCGCAGCGCCTGCCGCCGAACTTCCGGTGGCGCGTGAAGACCGCGTCGAAGCGCCGCACGCCGAAGTTGCCGCACCGGCAGCCGTGGCCCAGCCTGCGCCGGTCGAAACGCGTGTCGAAGCCGTTGAACCGGCTCCGGCAGCAACGCTGGCGCAAGTGGAAACCGCCGCGCCGGCACCGGTTGCAGCACCTGCCGCCGCTCCGGCTAAGGCTCCCGCAGCAGCAAGCGGCGAGGCACTGGCCCCGATGCTCGAATCGGCCGGCCTCGTGTGGGTGAACACCGACACCGCCAAGCTGCGCGCCGCGCAGGAAGCCGCCGCGCAAGTGGTCAAGCCCGCGCGCGTGCCGCGTGAGCGCAAGCCGCTGCCGCCGGCCGACGCCGCGCCGATGCAGCAGGTGGAAACCGGCCGTCAGGGCTAAGCCTTACGAGCCCAGGCACCGGAATCCGTTCTCTCGAACGCTTCCGGTGCCCGCCGAACCGGTGCGGGATTCCGCATCGCAGCAAAAAGCCCGCCACATATCGGCGGGCTTTTTTTTGATATATCAGCGTTCACCCTCGTCGGTGCGCGACGGGTGCTTCGGCTAAAATCGAAACATCGCGCGAGATTGCGCGGCCCGCAGTACGTAAAACGCAGAGACCATGTCCCGACGCATCATCCCCGTTGCCGATGCCCGCAGCCTGCCGCCCAGCCTCCAGCCCGCGGCGGCATCCGCGCGCGCGCCGTCCGGCGAGGTGTTCGATGCGCTCGCGCGGCCGCTGCGCGATTTGCGGATTTCGGTCACGGATCGCTGCAATTTCCGCTGCGTCTACTGCATGCCGCGCGCGGTTTTCGACAAGGATTACCCGTTCCTGCCGCATTCCTCGCTGCTCACGCTCGAGGAAATCGAACGTCTGGCGCGGCTTTTCGTCGCGCATGGCGTCACCAAGATTCGTCTCACCGGCGGCGAGCCGCTGCTGCGCAAAAACATCGAATTCCTGATCGAGCGGCTGGCCGCGCTGCGCACGCCCGAAGGCGCGCCGCTCGATCTCACGCTCACCACCAACGGTTCGCTGCTGGCCCGCAAGGCGCGCGCACTGCGCGACGCAGGTCTCACGCGCGTGACCGTGAGCCTCGATGCGCTCGACGACGCCCTGTTCCGCCGCATGAACGATGCCGATTTTTCGGTGAGCGATGTGCTCGATGGCATCGCCGCAGCGCAGGCGGTGGGCCTCGCGCCGCTCAAGGTCAACATGGTCGTCAAGCGCGGCACCAACGACAGCGAGATCGTGCCGCTTGCGCGCCACTTCCGTAACTCGGGCGTGGCGCTGCGCTTCATCGAATACATGGACGTGGGCGCGACCAACGGCTGGAACATGGCCGAAGTGCTGCCCTCCGCCGATGTGGTCGCCCGCATCGCCGAGCATTTTCCGCTCGTGCCGCTCGAAGCACACAGCGCCGCCGAAACGGCGCAACGCTGGGGCTATGCGGACGGCGCAGGCGAAATCGGCGTGATCTCCAGCGTCACGCGCGCGTTCTGCGGCGACTGCACGCGCGCGCGCCTGTCGACCGAAGGCAAGCTGTACCTGTGCCTGTTCGCGTCGATGGGCTACGACCTGCGCGCGCTGGTGCGCGGCGAAGCGAGCGACGCGGCGATCTCCGCCGCCATCGCGCAGATCTGGCAACAACGCGCCGACCGCTACTCGCAGCTGCGTGGCAGTGCAGCGGCGCCCGCCACCAGCGAAGAGCGGCGTATCGAAATGTCGTATATCGGCGGCTGATCCGCCGCCCGCCGTCCATCGCCGGTGCGCAAGCCGCACCGCCGCCCACGCCTCGCGCCACGCCGATGCCCGATACCTCCTCCGCCATTCCCGCTTCAGACGTCACCGGCCTCGTGCTCGCGGGCGGACGCGGCCAGCGCATGGGCGGCGCCGACAAGGGCTTGCAGACCTTGCACGGCCAGCCGCTCGCCGCTCACGTGCTCGCGCGTCTCGCGCCGCAGGTCGGCACGCTCGCGATCAGCGCGAACCGTAACCGCGAGCTGTACGCCACGCTCGGCGCGCCCTGGCAGGCGCGCGTGCTGGCCGATACCCTGCCCGACTATCCTGGCCCGCTTGCGGGTCTGCTCGCCGGATTGCGCGCCGCGCGCACCGAATGGCTGCTGAGCGCGCCCTGCGATTCGCCGTGGCTGCCCGCCGATCTCGGCACGCGTCTGGCCGAAGCCGCTCTCACGCGCGGCGTCGCCATCGCTACGGCGACGACCACCGACGCTGCGGGCGAAGTCAGCCTGCACCCCGTGTTCGCGCTGCTGCACACGTCGCTCGCCGACGACCTCGCGGCCTTCCTGGACGGGGGCGAGCGCAAGGTGCGCGCGTGGTACGCGCGCCACACGGCCGCCGAAGTGAACTTTGCCGACGAACGTGCGTTTTACAATGTCAACTCCCTGCAGGAACTCGCCGATCTCGACCGTGCCTGACGGGCACGGCCGACCGCCGCTCCATGCGCATCGCATGCCGCCGGCTTCGGGCACCTCACCAGGACGATCGCCGCAGCGCTTTTGCAGGCATCTGCAAAATGCGTGCAAAAGCGTGCGGATGCGACGCTTCTCCACCCCATGACCACGCCTGATACTTTCTCCGCCAGCGCCGCAAGCCTCACCCAGTTCGATCCGCAAGCCTTGCCCGTCAGTGCCGCCCAGGCCATCGTGCTGGAATGGGTCACGCCGCTTGCGCAAAGCGAACGCGTGCCACTGCGCGATGCCCTCGCGCGCGTGCTCGCCACCGACGTGATCTCGCCGATCGACGTGCCCGCGCACGACAACTCGGCGATGGACGGCTATGCGTTCGACGGCGCCGCGCTCGCGCAACAGGCTGGCGCCCTCACGCTGAGCGTCGTCGGCAAGGCGTTCGCGGGGCATCCGTTCATGGGCGCCGTATCGGCGGGTGGTTGCGTGCGCATCATGACCGGTGCGCCGATGCCCGCGGGCTGCGACACCGTCGTGCCGCAGGAGCGCGTCACCGTGCAGCCGGCTGAAACCGCTGGCGACGACACCATCACCTTCCCCGCCGACGCACTCGCACCCGGCGCGAACCGCCGCCGCCAGGGCGAAGACCTCGCGCGCGGCGGCGTGGCGCTGCGCGCCGGCCGCGTGCTGCGCGCAAGCGACATCGGCTTGATGGCCTCGCTTGGCCTCGTCGATGTCAAGGTGAAGCGGCGTCTGCGCGTGGCCTATTTCTCGACCGGCGACGAACTGCGCTCGCCCGGCCAGCCGCTCGACGCGGGCTGCATCTACGACAGCAACCGCTATACGCTCGGCGCAATGCTGCGACGCCTGGACGTCGAACCGATCGATCTGGGCCGCGTGCGCGACGATCCCGAAGCGCTGGCCGCCACGCTCATTCAGGCCGCCGAGAGCGCCGATGTCGTGCTGACCTCGGGCGGCGTTTCGGTGGGCGAAGCCGATTTCACGCGCACGCAGTTGCAGGCGCTTGGCGACGTGAGCTTCTGGGGTCTCGCGATGCGCCCGGGCCGCCCGCTCGCGTTCGGCCGCATCTGGTCGGGCGGCCGTCCCGGCGCGGGCCGCGCGGCGCTGCTGTTCGGCCTGCCGGGCAATCCGGTCGCCACCATGGTCAGCTTCTATCAGATCGTGCGCCCGGCGCTGATCGCCATGTCGGGTGCGACGCCGCAGCCCGTGCCGCTGATTCCCGCGCGCTGCGACGCGCCGATCCGCAAACGCGCGGGCCGCACGGAGTTCCAGCGCGGTGTCGCCGAACGCGATGCGCGCGGCCAGTGGCGCGTCACGCCCACGGGATCGCAAAGTTCCGGTGCGCTGAGCACCATGAGCGAGGCGAACTGCTTTATCGTGCTCGCCCATGAGGCCGCCGATCTCGACGCGGGCGACACCGTCGACGTCATGCTGTTCGACGGACTCGTCTGACGCACCGCCTGAATCCTTTTTACCAGTCAACGCTTAACCCACATCGCGCTACGTCCACTCGACCTACGGACCGACTCACATGAAAAAACAGATCTCGTTCATTGCCGCGGGGCAAACCGCCAAGGCGCTCATCCTCGTCTACCTCACCTTCAGCGTGCCCGTCGTGCTGCTGGTCGCCGTGGTGGCGTTCTTCCGCTACGGCACCTTCGAACTCGGCACCGTGTTCAGCGCGCTGATCCTCAACGCGATCGTCGGCTTCGTGCTGCTCTGGATCGCCTGCCATCTGTACAACTGGGTCGCCTCGCGCTTCGGCGGCATCGAGATTCATCTCTCAGACGTCCCAGAGGAAGCGTAATGGCCGCGACGATCCGCGCAGCGACGCCCGCCGATGTCGGCGCGATTCACGCGCTGATGTATGAGCTGGCCGCATTCGAAAAGCTCACGCATCTCTTCACCGGCACACCCGAGTTGCTGACCGATGCGCTGTTCGGCGCGCATCCCGCCGCCGAAGCACTGGTTGCCGAAGACGCGGGCCAGATCGTCAGCTACGCGGTGTTCTTCCATAACTATTCGACCTTTCTCGGCCGGCGCGGGCTGTATCTCGAAGACCTCTACGTGCAGCCGACGCAGCGCGGCACGGGTCTGGGCACCGCCATGCTGCGTGCGCTCGCGGCCATCGCTGTGGAGCGCAACTGCGCGCGCTTCGAGTGGAGCGTGCTCGACTGGAACGAACCGGCGATCCGCTTCTACGAGAAGATGGGCGCAACCGTTTATTCCGACTGGCGCATCGTGCGCGTGACGGGCGACGCGCTCGACAAGCTCGCGGCGCCGGTCGAACCGGCGATCGGTTAAACCACATCACGAGAAAAAAGGGCCGTCCGCAGCGATGCGGACGGCCCTTTGCATTGGAAGGCGAGCGCGCGGCGCCAATCGTCGGCGCTATTCGTCGGTGCTATTCGTCGATGTTCCCCAGCGCATCGCCGAGCAGATTCGACGTCTCCTCGCCCGGCAGCGCCTCCACGTCGCGCAGCTTGCGGTTCATCATGCGCGTGCGCACTTCGGCGGCTTCGATCGAGCGCGTCACCGTTTCCAGTTGCGTCTTCGTGCGCGCCAGCACGTCGCCGAACTTGCCGAACTCCGTCTTCACCGCGCCTAGCACCTGCCAGACCTCGCTCGAACGCTTTTCGATGGCGAGCGTGCGAAAGCCCATTTGCAGACTGTTGAGCAAGGCCGTAAGCGTGGTCGGCCCTGCGATGGTCACGCGGTAGTCGCGCTGCAGCAGATCGGTCAGCCCCGGCCGGCGCAGGATCTCCGCGTAAAGCCCTTCGGTGGGCAGGAACAGCAGCGCGAAATCGGTCGTGTGCGGGGGCGCCACGTATTTTTCGGCGATGGTGCGGGCTTCGGCGCGGATTCGCGTTTCGAGCGCACGCCCGGCTTCCTCGATACCGGCCACATCGGCGCGCTCCTGCGCATCGATCAGCCGCTCGTAATCCTCGCGCGGAAACTTCGCATCGACGGGCAGCCACACCGGCGCGTCCGTGCCGCCGGCCTCGCCCGTCTTGATACCGCGCCCGGGCAGGCGAATCGCAAACTCCACGCGCTCGCTGCGGCCCGGCACCGTCGCCACGTTCTTCGCGTACTGCTCGGGCGTGAGCATCTGTTCGAGCAGCGCTTCGAGCTGCACTTCGCCCCAGGTGCCGCGCGTCTTTACGTTGGTCAGCACCTTCTTCAGATCGCCGACACCCGCCGCCAGCGACTGCATTTCACCCAGGCCCCGATGCACCTGCTCCAGCCGGTCGGAGACCAGCTTGAACGATTCGCCCAGGCGCTGCTCCAGCGTCGCGTGCAGTTTTTCGTCGACGGTGCGGCGCATTTCTTCGAGCTTCGCCGCGTTGTTCGCCTCGATATCCTTCAGGCGCTGTTCGAGCGTCGCGCGCACTTCCGTCAGACGGCGGTCGTTGGACTCGATCAGTTGCGCAACCTGCTGGCCGAGCAAGGTGCCGAAGTGGCGTAGCGCCGCGCCCTGCTCGTCGCGCGCCTGCTGCGCCTGCACCTGCTGGCTCTGGCGCACGGCGTCGAGCTGCTGGGCGTTGGATTCGGTGAGCTTGGCGAGCTGTTGCGCGAAGCCGTCGAGCTGGCTGTTCTGCACGGTCGCGATGCTCGTGAGATGCGCGGCGAGCGCCTGCTGCACCTGCGCAAAGCCACCGCCGAACTCGCTGCGCGAAGCCTGCGCGGTGCGCGCGATCTCGTTGCGCAGTTCGCGCTCGATGCGCTCGGCCGCGCGCGCCTGCGTTTCGCTCGCGCCGGCCATGCGGTCGCTGAGCTGATCGAGCGCATCGAGCGTCGCCTCCTCATGACCGTGCGCGCCCTGCCGCGCGCGCAACAAGGCGACGATCGATA
>NZ_DASZJJ010000102.1:0-41130 GCF_035948235.1 Paraburkholderia sp.
CACTTACGATATTGACGTGGGCGCGCTTGAACGCTCGATGCGCGAACCTGCCGAAAATCGCGGCGAAATCAATCCCGTGGAACGCGCGGTCGTGGTCTCGCTCGACGATGTCTATGATCCATCGCCCGACGTGCAGGAGAAAAAGCTGGGCGATCTGATCGAGCGGATTTATCGCCTGCGTCCCAGTTCGATCTATTTGCAGGCGTTCTCCGATCCCACGCGCTCGGGGCTTGCGCAGTCCCTGTATTTCCCCAACCGGCATTTGCCGGTGCGAGCCGATCTGTTCAGCCGCGCGGCCTGGCAATTGAATACGCGCGCCGATGTGGCCGTGTACGCGTGGCTGCCGGTGCTCGCATTCGCAGTGCCCGAGGATCTGCATGGGCGCGTGGAGTTTGTCACGGCCACTGGCGGGGCGAGCTTGCCGCCGGGGGCTTCGGCAGTGCGGCGGCTCAGCCCGTTCGATCCGGCCGCGCGCGCGTTCGTGCGCGAGCTATACGAGGATCTGGGCAAGCACGCGTCCTTTACGGGTGTGTTGTTCGGCGAGGACGCCACGCTCAGCGAGTTCGAGGATACGAGCCAACACGCGCTCGATACCTACGCGCGCTGGAACCTGCCGCGCAATGTCGATCAGATCCGCGAAAATCCGACGCTGGCAAAACGTTGGGGCGATATGAAAACGCGTCATCTGATCGATTTCACCGCAGAACTCGAGAAGATCGTTCTCGACAGCCAGAACAGCGGCGAAGTGCTGACCGTGCGCACGATATTCCCCGACGTGGTGCTCGACCCCAGCACCGGACAGCGCTACGCGCAGAACTATGCGGCGTTCGTGCATGCGTACGACTTCGTCGGTTTGCTGGCGATGCCGTCGCGCCAGGGCATCACGTCCGTGGACAGTTGGCTCGACAAGCTAAGCAAGAACGTGCGGGAAGTGCCGGACGGCCCGCGCCGCACCGTTTTTCTGCTGGAGGCGAGCGATTCGCGCACGTCTGGCAACATCCCGACCGAGCGGATCGTGGAGCAGATGCGCCATCTGCGTCAGACCGGCATGGTGAGCTACGGCTACTATCCGGACGATTTTGCCCACAACAAGCCCGACACCGTCGCGCTGACCGACGTCATGTCGATGCGCTCGCGTCTCGACCCAGGTTCGATTACCGCGTTGCTCAACGCCAACCATTCCGCAGGAGCGCGGCAATAATGCATACCGTAATCAACCGGCTCCAGGATTTTATTTTCTTCTACCCGTTCTTCATGTCGTATCTGTGGATGATCGGGGGGATCGTTCATTTTCTCGTGCTGGAGCAGGGCCGCACGCGCTCGCCCACGGCGTTAATCCGCGCGGGTATGCCGAAGGTGGCGGTGATCGTGCCTTGCTATAACGAGGAATCCAACGCGCGCCGCGTATTGAGCCATCTGGCGACGCTCGATTATCCGAACTACGAGATCATCGCGATCAACGACGGCAGCCGCGATCGCACCGGCGAAGTCCTCAACCAGCTATCCGCCGAGATTCCGCATCTGACCGTCGTGCATCACTCGAAGAACGAGGGCAAGGCGATCGGCCTGACGACGGCGACCGTGGTGACCGACGCGCCGTTCCTGATGTGCATCGATGGTGACTCGCTGCTGGGGCGCGACGCGATCAGCTGGATGCTGGAGCATTTCATTTCCGACCCGAACGTGGGCGCGGTCACGGGTAACCCGCGCATCCGCACACGCACGTCGCTGCTGGGGCGCATGCAGGTGGGCGAATTCTCCTCGATCGTCGGCCTCATCAAGCGCACGCAGCAGGTATACGGACGCATTTTCACGGTGTCGGGTGTGATCACGATGTTTCGCAAGAGCGCGCTGGCCGACGTGGGCTACTGGAGTTCGGACATGCTCACCGAAGACATCGACATTAGCTGGAAACTCCAGTGCAACGACTGGCGTGTGGCCTACGAGCCGCACGCGCTGAGCTGGATCCTGATGCCGGAGACGCTAAAAGGCCTTTATAAACAGCGCCTGCGCTGGGCCAAGGGCGGTATCCAGGTGCTGCTTAAATATTCGCGGAGCCTCTTGCGCGGCTCGCAACTGATGATGTGGCCGCTATTCATCGAATACGCGCTGGGGATTGCGTGGGCGTATTCAATGTCGTTTGTCCTGCTGCTGGCCGTCATCAATGCGTTTTATACCTTGCCGCCCGACTGGCACGTTTCGCTGGTGCCGCACTGGCACGGCATGTTGCTGGTGGCGACCTGTGTGCTGCAGATTTTCGTCGGCTGCATGATCGACCAACGCTACGACGAAAAGCTGCTGCTTTATCTGATGGACAGCGTCTGGTATCCGCTGGCGTTCTGGCTCATCAATATGGTGACTACCGTGGTTGCGTTGCCGAGCGTCGTGTTCGGACGCCGCGGCAAGCGTGCAGTCTGGACTAGCCCTGATCGAGGAATACAGCATGAATAACGACACGCCTGTGATTGACCTATCCCTGCGCGATCCGCAATCGATCATCGCCGACAACGGCATGACGCGCGGTCTCGCGCTGGTCGTGTGGTTCCGCTTGTTGCGGCCGACCTGCGTGGGCGCCATGTGGGCCGCGATAACCATCTACGCTTATCGCTATCTGTTGCCGTTCGATCAAGGCGATCTGTCCTGGCCTGAACTGATTTCGTATGTGGGCGCGATCGGCATCATCGGCGTGGCGTTGACGGTGTGGCTGATTCTTTCTCACGTGGCTCACCCGTTCACGTCGAAGTCGCGCACGCAGCGCCTGTTGCGGCGTAAGGCCCGAATCACCGTGGAACCCGGGCCGTTTGCCGAAGACGCGTCGCGCGATTGGGATCAGGCCGCGCGCGTGTTCGTGGCGTCGCACGATTCGAGCGGGATGATTGCCGGGCTGCGGGCGCAGGCAATAGCGGGTCCGCTGATTGGCGAAGTGTCCGCACCGAAGGAGGACCGCGTCGATTACAGCATGCGTGCGATGTATCCCGCACCGCGTGCGTCGAGTTCGTCGCGCCAATAAGCGTCTCGCACGACGCCCGAACGAGCCCGGTGTGTTCATGACACCCGCACCATCGCAACGCCAGCGACGCGGCGGCATGTTCAGGGCCATCGTCAAGGCGGCGCTGCTCTTTGTCGTGGCGCAGCCTGTCTCGACCTTACCGGCCGCCGACCATGGCGCAACGGCGCAAGTGGTCAATGCGCACCGCGCGCCGGCGGGCGCGGTGGTGGCGGTGCCAGCACCCGGTTTGGGCGACGAGCGGCGCTTCATGCACGGCATTGCATCGGCAAACGCAGGCGGCGGGCGCACATGGGTTTTTTTCAGCAGTTCGGGCCTGCCGCCGCGCGGCGCGAATCGCGACGGCAGCTGGCCGCACGATGTCTATGTGGGCGAGTGGAAGCCCGACCAGCGGCGGCTTGCCAACGTGCACATTTTCATCAGCAAGCCCGAAGCGCAGGAGCCGGTGTCGGTCGCGCAGAATACTGCTGGCACGATCTTCATGACGTTCGAGGACGGCTGGAACGCGCCGCGCGAAGTCAGTCAGCGCTTTGGCGTTTATCGGCAGGATCTCAAGCCAATCGTTCCGTATCCTAACGATGTGGAATCGGGTGGGCACTCGGGCCACGTCGCCGCTGTGGGCAGTCGCTTTGTCGTGTTCTATTCGAATGACTGGGTCGATGGCGGCGGCGTGGATAACCTGGGCACCGGCGGCGGCGTCTACGTGAAGATTTATAGCGACGCGGGCAAGCTCGAAAAGCATGTGGACGTGGCGGCACATGTGCGCGAATGGTGGCCGATGCTTGCAGGCTCGCCCGAGCGCGCGCTGCTTGTCTGGCAAAAGTTCATTCCCGGCGACACCATCGCGACCCTGCGCTACGCGATGCTCGATCCAGCGACTGGCGAACTGGTACGCGCACCGGCAGCGCTCGCCGATCTGCGCGTGCAGTACTACACCTATGCCGCGGCGTGGGTGCCGGGCGCGAACCGCTTTGTGGTGGAGGCGACGCGCTCCGATGGCCGCTCGTCCGTAATGGCCATCGACGAAGCGGGGCGCGTCACGGCGCGGCTTGGCTGCCTGCCCGCAACCGTGCGCGAAGCCAGCATTGGCGTGGACGGCAACACGGCCTTCGTGCCGACGCGCGATGGCCGACTGATGGCGCTCGATATAAGCGGCGATGCGATCGCGCTGCGCGGACTGATACGCGCGCCCTTCGCATGGGGCAACACGGGTGCGATCGGCATTGCGCGCGGGCCGGGCGTGCAGCATTTCATTTCGCTATCGCCCACCGGATTGCGCGAAGCGGATTTCAATGAGCGCGACGAAGTCGCGCCTACTGCATCGGATCGTTGCACCGGCGAGGACGCGCGTTCATAGCCAGATCAGGCCTGGATTTGAAGCCGGATTTGAAGCCCATTCGGAAGCCAGTTTTGAAGGCAAATTTCATCGGCGCATAACAGAGCAAGTGGAGGCAAACATGTGCGGAATCGTAGCGGGCGTCGCCCGGCAGAACATTGTTCCTTCGTTACTGGAAGGCCTCAAGCGCCTCGAATATCGCGGCTATGACTCTTGCGGCGTCGCCGTGCTGCAACGTGGAGAAGCGCGGCGTGTACGCACGCTGGCGCGTGTCTGTGCGCTCGAAGAAGATGCGCGCGCCGAAGCGCTGGACGGCGCGACCGGCATCGCCCACACACGCTGGGCGACTCATGGCATGCCCGTGATCGACAATGCGCATCCGATCTTTTCCGGCGAGCAGATCGCCGTGGTCCATAACGGCATCATCGAAAATCACGAGCAGTTGCGTCATGACCTGCGCAAGCGAGGTTACATCTTCAGCAGCCAGACCGACACCGAGGTTATCGCGCATCTGATCCACGAGCACTATCGCGGCGACATACTCGAAGCGGTGCAGAAGGCGACGCGCTTGCTGCAAGGCGCCTATGCGATCGCGGTGATGTGCCGCGACGAACCCGAACGCGTGATCGGTGCGCGTCAGGGGTCGCCGCTCGTGATCGGCATGGGCGATCAGGGCGTGTTCCTTGCCTCGGATACGTTCGCGTTGTCGGGCTGCGCGGAACGCTTCGTGTATCTGGAAGAAGGCGATCTCGTCGATATCGAGGGCAGTCGCGTGCAAGTGGTGGATCGTCATGGCACGCCGGTCACGCGGCGCGATATCGCCATGCAGCGCGCCGCATGGGACGCGGAGCTGGGCGCGTACCGGCACTACATGCAAAAGGAGATTTTCGAGCAGCCGGTCGCGGTGGCGCGCACGGTGACCGCGCTCACCGCAGACTCGCCGCTTCAGACCGGCATGCCCGCGCCCGAGGAACTGGCCGATATCGAACACGTGCTGCTGCTGGGCTGCGGCACCAGTCACTACGCGGCGCTTACGGCTTGCGGCTGGTTCGAGCATTTCGCGGGCGTGACGGCGCGCGCGGAAATCGCCAGCGAATATCGCTATCGCGATCATGTGCGGCGCGGCAATACGCTGGTCGTGCCGGTCTCGCAGTCGGGCGAAACGGCCGATACGCTGGCCGCGTTGCGTTACGCGCAGTCGGCAGGCGAGGATCGCACGCTTACGGTCTGCAACGTCGCGGGCAGCGCCATGGTCCGTCAAAGCCGCTGGTCTTTCATTACGGAAGCGGGCGTGGAGGTGGGTGTCGCATCGACGAAGGCGTTCACCACGCAACTCGTGGCGCTTTTCGCGCTGGCGATCCAGATCGGCAGGCAGCGCGGGCATATTGGCGAGAGCGAGGCGGCGACGCAGATGCGCAAGCTCAGCGCGCTGCCCGATGCGATGCGCGACGTGCTTGCGCGCGAACCCGAAATCATGGCGTGGGCCGAAGCGTTGCGTAAAGCGGAGCACGTATTGTTTCTCGGGCGCGGCACGCATTATCCGATTGCGCTTGAAGGCGCACTCAAGCTCAAGGAAATATCGTACATCCACGCGGAAGGTTATCCGGCGGGCGAGTTAAAGCATGGACCGCTTGCGCTCGTGACGAGCGCAATGCCTGTGGTCGTGACCGCGCCTAACGATGCGCTACTGCACAAACTCAAGTCGAATATGGAAGAGGTGCGGGCGCGCGGCGGTCAGTTATTCGTGCTGGCCGATTCCGATACGGGTTTGATGGGCGTCGACGGAATGCGCGTGATTCATCTGCCGCGATGGTATGGCGTGCTGTCGCCGCTATTGCATGTGTTGTTGCTGCAGATGCTGGCCTATCACGTGGCCTGCCTGCGCGGGACCGACATCGACAAGCCGCGCAATCTTGCCAAGTCGGTGACGGTGGAATAGGGCGCAGATGACGGCGGGCGACGACGCCCGCCGAAACCTGTCTACGCCTAGCGCAGCCGCTCAAGCATCTGGTAATACCACATACCCGCCGCAAGCAGCGGATTGCCGATCACATCGCCCATTGGCACGCGAATATGGCGGCAAGCGGCAAACGTATCGAAGCGCCCGAGCGTGCCGGTGATCGCCTCGGCCATGATTTCGCCCATGATATGGCTGGTCGCGACACCGTGTCCGGAGTAGCCCTGGCAATACCAGACGTTGTCCGATAGCTTGCCGAGTTGCGGAATACGATTGACGACAATGCCCATCGCACAGGTCCATTGATGCTCGATGCGCACGCCCTTGAGCTTCGGGAAAGTCTGCTCGATACAGGGCAATAGTTCTGCGGCGACGTCGCGCGAGCTGTGCCCCGAATAATTCGCGCCTCCGCCAAACAAAAGGCGCCCATCAGCCGTGGGCCGATAGTAGTCGAGCACGAAGCGGCAGTCATACACCGCGAGCTGCTGCGGATTGATGGTCTGCGCGAGATCGCCCAGCGGTTCGGTCGTCACGAGACCGCCCATCGCCGGGAAGATCTTGCCGCTCAGTTGCTGTTGCGCGAGCTTGTGATACACATCGCCTGCCAGCAGCACCTGGTTGGCGCGCAGACGTCCCTTGCTGGTCACGATCGTGGGCGTGGCACCGTGCACGATGTCAATTACCTGGGAGTGCTCGAAGAATCTTACGCCCAGGCTTTGCGCCGCCCGCGCCTCGCCGATGCACAGATTCAGCGGATGCACATGCATATTGCGCAGATTCTTGAGCGCGCCGATATAGATATCCGTGTCCAGATGGCGTCCCACGCCGGCGCGATCGAGCAGTTCGACCTGGTCGCCCATGCCGCGCCGCTGCGCTTCCTCGCAGGTCGACTGGAGTTCGCGCAGATGCGAAGGTTTCATCGCCGCATGCAGATGACCGTCGCGCAGATCGCAGTCGATCCCGTAGCGCGCCACGCGCGCGCGGATGATGTCGTGGCCGCGCCAGCGCAGCCACCAGATGAAGTCGTCCACATCGTCGCCCAGCGTCGCGCGCATCTGCTTGCGCATGGCCGCGTCGCCCGAGAGACTGCCCGTGATCTGGCCGCCGTTGCGCCCGCTCGCGCCCCAACCGATCTTGTGCGTTTCGACCAGCGCGACCGACAGGCCGCGTTCGGCGAGTTCGAGCGCCGTGGCGACGCCCGTGAAGCCGCCGCCGATGATGGCGACGTCGGCGCGATGCTCGCCTTCGAGCGTCGGGTAATCGGTCTCGTGGCCGATGGTCGCGGTGTAATAGGAGGGCTCGCGCTCCGGCGCGGCCCGTTGGAGGGGGATGGCTGCATTCATAAGGAATCCTGTTGAGTGTCGGAGCGTATATCAGGCCTGATGCAGATACCAGCGCCAGTCCTGTTCACCGACTTCACCCATGAACTGCCGGTATTCCGCCCGCTTGATGGCGAGAAATACCTTCAGGAAACCCGCTCCAAATACGTCGCGCGCCCATGCCGAGCGTTCCAGTGCGTCAAGCGCGCTCAGCCAGTCGGTCGGCAGGTACGAGGTGGCCTGTGCATAGCCGTTGCTTTCGACCGGCGCGCCCGGGTCGAGCTTTTCGCGCACGCCGTAATGGGAAGCCGCCAGAATCGCTGCCGCCGCCAGATAGGGGTTCGCATCGGCACCGCACACGCGATGCTCCACATGGCGGCTCGGCGCCGGGCCGCCCGGCACGCGCAGGCTCACAGTGCGATTGTCCACGCCCCAGGTGGGCGTGAAGGGCGCGTAGCTGTTCGCCTGGAAGCGACGGTACGAATTGGCGTTCGGGCAGAACATCAGCATCGAATCGAGCAGGCCATGCAGCATGCCGCCGACCGCGTGGCGAAGCATCGGCGTGCCAGCCTTGTCCTCGGAGGCGAAGAGGTTCTTGCCGCTCTCGTCCGCGAGGCTTATGTGCATATGCATACCCGAACCGGCGATATCGGCGAACGGCTTGGCCATGAAGCAGGCGCTCATGCCGTGCGCGTTGGCCACGCCCTTGACGATGCGCTTGTAACGCACGGCATGATCCATCGCTTCGAGCGCGGGGCCGTGTTCGAGTGTGATTTCGACCTGGCCTGGCGCGTATTCGGAGATCGCGGTGCGCACCGGAATGCCCTGATCGCGGCAGGCATCGTAGAGATCCTTCAGGAACGGCTCGATCTGTTCGAGTTCGCGCAGGCCGTAGACCTGGGTGGTGCGCGGGCGGCGGCCATCGGTGTCGAGCGCCGGTTGCGGGCGGCCCTGCGCGTCGGGGCGCGCATCGAGCAGATAGAACTCCAGTTCGCACGCCATCACCGGATAGAGACCGTCGGCGTGCAGTTGATCGACGATGCGCGCGAGCAACTGGCGCGGGTCGGCCACGCCGGCGGGCAGACCTTGTTGCGGATGCATCTGCACCTGCACGGCGGCGGTGGGCATCTTGCGCCACGGCAGGCGCACGAGGCTGCCGGGCAGCGGATAGGCGCGGCAATCGATATCGCCTACGTCCCAGACCAGGCCGCTGTCTTCGGTATCGTCGCCGTTGATGGTGAGATTCATGATGGCGCTGGGCAGCGGGCGGCCGTCACGATAGACGGCGAGCAGTTCATCACGATGCAGCAGCTTGCCGCGCGGCACGCCGGCGGCATCGACGATAAAGAGCTCGAAGAGTTCGATGTCGGGATGCTGGGCGAGAAAGTCCAGGGCTTCCTGTTCCGGGGCAAACGCGTGGGCGAAAGTCGTAGGCATATTCAGTCTCATTGCGCGGCGGTATGGGCCGTGCGCGTGCGTGACCCTCCGCGAGGTGCGGACGGGCCGGGTGTGTCGATCGGTAAAACGAAGATGGGCGTCAGGCGACGCGGATCAGACGGGCGAGAGGGCCGGAGGGCGCGCGTGGCGGCAATGAAACTGCGCCCAGAACGCCAGGATCACGTTCAGGAGCGGATTGAGCCGCACCGCCACGACGCGCGCGCACGCGCTCGCCGGGTCGGGCGAGTAGCGGGTGCTGAAAGGACGCGGGGCGACGGGCATGGTGTCTCGGTTCTATCGTCGGAAAAATGCTGCGCGATGCGCAATGGCAGAATCGTCATCTTGCGCAATGCGGATCTTTGGCCCCTTTTTGTGGCGCTCGATCCGCGTTGGAGGCGGCGAAACTGCGCATTCAATCTACCAAGGAAGTTTTCGGTTTGCAATGCGTTAAAATTCCTGGTTGATTCTGCGCACCCCGACAAACGTGCCTTGCGCCTCCATTCAATGACCATGCCGACTTCAATACTCGACACCCTCGATTACCAGATCGTTCGCGAACTGCAGGAAGATGGGCGGCGCGCTTTCCGCGAGATCGCCCGCAACGTCAACGTGCCGGAAGCGACCGTGCGCACGCGCGTCAAGCGGCTGCAGGATCTGGGCATCCTGCAGATCCTGGCGTTCACGAATCCCTCGAAGCTCGGTCAGGCCAAGCTGGCGCTACTGTTTGTCGAAGTCGATCCGCAGGACCACGAGCGCACCGTGGATAACCTCGGGCGCTGGTCGGAGGTGAGTTATCTCTCGACCATCCTGGGCGACGCGGATCTGTGCGTGCAGGTGCTCTGTCGCGACGATGAGGGCCTGTTCGCGCTTCAGCAGCGCATTCGCGCGCTGCCGGGCGTGCGCGAGGTGCGCATGATGCACGAGGTCAAGGTGCACAAGATCCGCTTCACGCTGCCACCCGCCGAGGCGGAAACCGAGTGAGCCACACGGTGCGCGCTGTCTCGCAGCGCGTCGCCAAAATTGTTTTTTATGTCATGTTGCGCAAATAAGACGACCCGATTTTGCGCATTGCGTCGTCTATCTTGCCCAGATCTGGCGCACGCCGTAGGCGTTCCGTAACACGCCACCGCGCTTTTCTCCCCCATTTCTCCCTCTCCGATCGACGGCGCGCGCCTTGTCGCGCCGCGCCTTCTGCCGTCCTCCTTCACCCGTAACGCATATGAAAGCAGTGCTTGCGCAAACACGGTGCATTACGCACGAGGTTTGCGCATCACTGTTTTAAATGCACTTTGAAATGCGCAATGCGCAGCTATTAGGGTTAAAAAGTATACACATGCGCAATTTGCGGCCTTAGGATTCACTCATCGCGTGCTAGCCGCCGTTCAACCCCGACACGAGAGAGATTCCATGCGTACCAGGTATTCAGGCCACGCCAAGGCGAACGGCCTATGCTTCGATGGCCCGCGTAAGGGATGGCGCACGCTGGCCGCCTTCACGACACTTCAAACCCGCTTGGCATTGCAAACGGGAGCGCCGCGATGAACGCCCATGACGATCTGATGTCGAGCGCGCCGCTCGCACCGCAAAGCGCCGATGCGTTGGCAGCCATGCCTACCGATACTGCCGATCCCGCCGCGCACAACCATGAGCTGCATCGCAACCTCACCTGGAAGGACGCGTTCTGGGTGACGAGCGGCGTGCCCGTGGGCGTGCTGTTCACCATCGGCGGCGTGGCCGCGACGATTGGCCAGCCCGCGTGGTTCATCTGGGTGGTGGCGATCCTGATCGGCTTCGCGCAGTGCTTCACCTACGCGGAAATCTCCGGCCTCTATCCGCACAAGTCAGGCGGCGCCTCGGTGTATGGGGCGCTGGGCTGGGTGCGCTACAGCAAGTTCGTCGCGCCGGTTTCCGTGTGGTGCAACTGGATCGCGTGGTCGCCGATGCTTGCGCTCGGCACCAGTCTCGCGGCGGGCTATACGCTCAGTTGCCTGTTCCCGGCCAACGCCGCCATCAATACCTGGCATCTCACGCTGCTCGATCTGGGCTTCATCACCAAAGGGCTGACGCTGCGCATCAACGCCACCTTCGTGCTGGCGCTGGCCTTCCTGCTGATCGCGTTCAAGCTTCAGCATGCCGGGGCATCGGCGGCGGCGCGCACGCAGCGCATCCTGGGCATCGCCTCGCTCGCGCCGCTGGTGCTGGTCTCGCTCGTGCCGATCTTCACGGGCGACATGCCATCGACCAACTTCCTGCCGATGCTGCCGCTCACGCACGACGCAACCGGCGCCGCCGTCATGG
The DNA here is from genome assembly GCF_035948235.1 of Paraburkholderia sp. Lineage (GTDB taxonomy): Bacteria > Pseudomonadota > Gammaproteobacteria > Burkholderiales > Burkholderiaceae > Paraburkholderia. Next base: position 11,355 of record NZ_DASZJJ010000102.1, read on the forward strand.
GCCACTGGAACGCGGCCGGCGTCAGCACGGCGATGGGCGCGATGTTCCTGGCGTGCTGGTCCACCTTCGCGTTTGAAACCGCCGTGTGCTACACGCGGGAGTTTCGCGATCCGAAGAAGGACACCTTCAAGGCGATCTTCAGTTCCGGCCTGCTGTGTCTGTTCATGTTCGTGGTGGTGCCCATCGCATTCCAGGGCGAACTGGGCCTGAAGGGCATGCTTGCACCCAGCGTAGTGGACGGCTCGGGCGTGGGCGCGGTGATGGCGGGCTTCGTGCACGGCGGCGCGGTGGTGTTCAACGTGATCGTCGTGATGATGGTGCTGTCGATCCTGCTGCTCGTGATGACGTCGATGATGGGTTCGTCGCGCACGCTCTATCAGGCTTCCGTCGATGGCTGGCTGCCGAAGTATCTTTCGCACGTCAACGAACACGGCGCGCCCACGCGCGCCATGTGGACCGATCTCGCGTTCAACGTCGTGCTGCTGCTGATGTCGGATTACATGACGGTGCTGTCGCTGTCGAACGTTTGCTACATGATCTTCGTATTCCTTAATTTGCAGTCGGGCTGGATTCACCGGCTCGATCGCGCCGACTGGCCGCGTCCGTATCGCTGCCGCAACTGGGTGCTCGGTCTTGGTGCGCTGTGCGGATTCGTCGATCTGGCCTTTGTGGGAGCGGGAGCGAATTTTCAGGGCGAAAACACCTTGCGCAACGGTTTGATTGCCATGCTGCTGATCGTGCCGGTGTTCTGCTACCGCCACTACGTACAGGACAAGGGCCGCTTTCCCGAGTCGATGCGCCGCGATATCGAACTCAAACACCCGCGCGCCGGCATCCTGCCTTATCTCGCGCTGGCTGCGGCCGTTGCCGTGGTCTGGATCGGCGCGAAGCTGACCGTGATTACCTGATGCACTAAGCGTTTTCCGGTCCCGGCTTTAACTGTGATGTCCGCGCGCTACGGCGCACGGCGCGGGGACCGCTTGCGCCTTCACTTTCGTAACCTGCGAGTTTTGACGATGACGACTCATCCGATCGCCACGCCCAAGTGGACCCAGTGGCCCGACACGAAATCGACAGCCGTGTCGCTGACCTTCGATGTCGATGCGGAAGCCGGCTATCTCGGCGAAAGCCCGAGCTACGCGCGCCGCCTGACCAGCCTTTCGGAAGGGCGCTTTGGCGTTGTGCGCGGCGTGCCGCGCATCCTCGAGTTGCTGCGCCGCCACCATATCGCCGCGACATTCTTTGTGCCTGGCCACACGGCCGAGCGGCATCCGGGTCTGGTCGCGCAACTGCTGGACGAAGGCCACGAAGTGGGCCACCACGGCCATATGCATCTGCGCAGCGACAAGTCCACGCCGCAACAACAGGCCGAAGAGATGTACGCCGGACTCGAAGCGCTCGCGAAGGCTGGTGCGCCGAAGCCTGCGGGCTACCGCTCCTCGTCGTGGGAGCTGACGCCGGAAACCTTCGAACTCCTGATCGAAGCGGGGTTTCGCTATGACTCCAGCTGCATGGGCGATGACCGCCCGTATCGCGAGAGCTGGGAAGGTCGTTCGATTCTGGAGCTGCCGGTGCACTGGTCGCTCGACGATTATCCGATGTTCGGCTGGAGCATCGATAACGGCGGCAACTTCAGCTCGCCGCGCACGCTCGTGGATACCTGGCTGGCCGAATACGAATCGGCGCGCCGCGACGGCCGTCATACGACTTTCACGATGCACCCGGAAGTGATCGGGCGCGGCGCGCGCTTCGATCAACTGGAGCGCTTTGTCGAGCGTCTGGTCGCCGACGGCGATGTCTGGTTTGCACGCCTGGACAAAGTCGCCGAATGGGTCGAGCCGCGTCTGGCGAAGGATGCGGCATGACGACCGTGTTCCGCTCCACGCAGACCGAGCCGCTCGCGCGCGGCCGCGAATTCGGCGCGGCGCATGCCGCGAAGGTACGCACGGGCATTGCACGCTATCGCGCGCTGTTCGAACGCGCCGCGCAGCGCCCCTTCGATATGGCCGAACTCGGCGCGGCGGCGCTCGCGCAGATTCGCGCCTTTGCGCCGCCGCTTTACGATGAAATCGTCGGCATCGCTCAGGGCGCAGAGGTCGATGCGCGCCTTGTTGGCGCGATCAACGCACGCACGGAAATCCTCGCTTATGTGGGCGCGAAACTGCGCGGCGAGTGCTCGACGGTCGTGCAGGTCGACGCCCACAGCGCGCGTCCCGTCGCCGTGCAGACCTGGGACTGGTACGCCGAATTCGCGGATCAATGGCTTACCTGGGAGATCCCGCACGCGAGCGGCCACATGACGACCACGGTGACCGAGTACGGCATCGTCGGCAAGGCGGGCGTGAATGGGCGCGGGCTGGGCGTGCATTTCAACATCCTGCATCACGAACGCGATGGCGCGACCATCGGCCTGCCGGTGCACGTGGCGTCGCGCTGGATGCTCGACACCTGCGGCGCGCTGGACGATGCCTTGCGGCTGCTGGCTTCAGCGCCGGTTTCGGCATCGTCGTCGCTTACGGTGATCGCCAGCGCCGACGACAGCAGTGCCGCTGTATCGGTCGAGCTTTATCCGCAAGGCCCCGGATTCGTATTTCCCGATGCCAACGGCCTGCTGGTCCACACGAACCATTTTCTCGCGCCCGCTGCCCAGGCCGGCGATACCGAGCCACGCCAGTACCCGGACACGCTCCTGCGCCACGATCTGCTCACGCGGCGTCTGAGCCAGCGCGCGCGCCTGAGTTCGTTGCAAGTGATTGGGGCGATGAACAACCACTTTGGCGCGACCACGGCGGTGTGCTGCCACCCGGACGCGAACGCTCCCGCAAGCGGCCAGTACGCGACGCTCGCGACGATTGTGCTGGACGTGGCGGCGGGGCGTCTCGACGCGTTGCCCGGTGGCCCGTGCGGTCATGCCCGTTTGCCCGCCGCTGCCTGATTTTTATTACCTTGATAAGGAGTGCAAATATGCTGAAACTCAAACGCCTCGACAACATGGACATTCTGACGCCCAACGTCCAGCGTCTGGTCGACTTCTATCACGGCACGCTTGGGCTGGGCTTTTTCCTGCCTTATGAGCCGGAGGAGCATTGGGCGGCGATCGAACTCGGCAACGTCACGCTCTATATTTTTCGTACGGAAGACGCCACGCCGATCGAGCGCCGTACGGCGGTCAACCTCAAGGACAAGCCGGGTTTCGATTCCTTCGCATTCGAAGTCGAGAATCTGGACGACGCGATGCGCGTGCTCGACGGCAAGGTCCAATGGGTCACGGACGAGCCGATTGAATGGCAGCATCCGAACGGCACGCACTATCGGTATCGCCCGATGTTCGATCCGGACGGCAACATGCTTTACGTGACCGAGCCGCACAAGGTGAACGCATGAGCACGGCCGCACGCACAGCGCCCGAAACGGTGCTCGCGCTCGACGCGCAGGCGGCCAGTCTCACCGGCCGCGTGGCCTTCGTGACGGGCGCTGGCCGAGGCGCAGGTCGCGCGCACGCCCGTTTGCTTGCGCGCCGCGGTGCAGCGGTGGCCGTGGTCGATATCGATGCCGACGTCGCGCAGCAAACGGCGGCGGAGATCGAAGGCGAGGGCGGCCGCGCCATCGCCATCGCCGCGGATATCACGCACCGCGAGCTTGCCGAGCGCGCGATCCACGAGTGCGCCGACCGTCTGGGCGCGCTCGATATCGTCGTGCACAACGCGGGGCGCATGTATTCGCTCACCGGCCTTGAAGCCACCGACGACGTCGACTTCAACGCGCTGCTCGAAATCAACGTACACGCGCCACTCTGTCTCACGCGCGCCGCGTTGCCGTATCTGCGCCGCAGCCGTGCGCCGCGCGTCATCTTCATCAATTCGCAGTGGGGCCAGGTGCCCGACGGCCACTCATACGCCTATATGGTCGCGAAAGCGGCGCAACTGGGCCTGATGAAAACCATGGCGAAGGAGTTCGCGGGCGTTGGCATTCTCGTGAATGCCGTCACGCCCGGCGCGATTCTCACGCGCATGGTGCCCGAGGAATGCATCGCGGGCGAGCAGGCCGCGATTCCGCTCGGGCGCCTTGCGCATCCCGAAGAGATCGCCAGCACGGTGGCCTTCCTCGCCTCCGACGAGGCCGCCTTTATCACCGGCCAGTCGATTGCAGTCAATGGCGGCGCGCTCGTCGTCGGCGCCTGATTTATCCCTTGTTTCAAGAGGTTTTCATGTCCACGCAACCCACTCTACGCATTCAGGCCGAACGCGCGCTGCGCCGGCAATGGTTCCCGGTCGCGCGCTCGGCCGATCTGGCGACGCCACAGAGCGCCACGCTGCTCGGTCAGCGCCTCGTGGTCTGGCGCACGGCATCGGGTCAGGCCGTCGTACAGGACGCGCGCTGCCCGCATCGCGGCGCGGATTTCGCGCTCGGCAAGGTGCACGGCGAGAGCATCGCGTGCCCGTATCACGGCTGGCAGTTCGCGGCGGACGGCGGCAAGTGCTCGCATGTTCCGTCGCTCGAAGATCAATGCAAGATTCCGCCCAACGCGGCGATTCATACCTATCCCGTGATCGAGCGCTTCGCTCATGTGTGGACCGTGCTCGATACGCCCGCGACCGAACTCTACGATCCCGAGCATTGGCGCGAACTCGAACTCGACTGGCTCGCTGCCACGCCGCTCGAATCGCCCACGGGTGTGGCGGTCGCCATCGAAAACTTCCGCGACGTGGCGCATTTTCCGTTCGTCCATGAAGTGTCGATGGGGCCGTCGAAGCATGTGGTCGAGCCACTCAAGGTGCGCCGCGAAGGACTCGACGTGTGGATGGAGCGCACCCTCGACGCGGGCGAAGGCGACTGGGCCAACGACGGCGACTGCCTGATGCAATACCACTGCGGCGCGCCGGGCTTCGCGTCGATCACGTACCACTACGAGCGGCTGGGCAAGCGTATTGTGGCGGGCTTCCCGTCGCCGGTAGCCTATGACGAGGTGCGCATTTTCTGGGGCGTGGCCAACGAGCGCGGTTATCGCGGCGCGGGTCTCGAAGAGTGCCTGCGCATCGAGGAAATGGTCTACCTGGAAGACATGCCGATTGCCGCGACGATCCAGCCACGCGAGATCGACTGGGATGGTCAGGTCGTCGAGCACTCGGTGCCCGCTGATCTTTTCACGCTCAATTATCGGCGTGCGTTCCGCGAGTTCATCGAGCGCGCGAAACCGCTCGCGCCCGTGTTTCCCGTCGAAGTGAAGGCGGCGGTATGAACGCGCGCGCCGCCGCATTCGAGGCGCGCATCGTGGCGATGCGCCTCGAAGCCGACAACGTGATGTCGCTCGAACTGCGCGCACAAGGCGATGCCGCGCTGCCCGCGTGGCAGCCGGGCGCCCATGTCGATCTCGTGCTGCCTTCCGGGTTGGTGCGCCAGTATTCGTTGTGCGGCGATCCGCAGGACAGGCGCAGCCTGCGCATTGCGGTGCTGCGCGAGGAGGCGGGGCGCGGCGGCTCGCGCGAGGTGCACGATGCGCTGCGTGTGGGGCAGAGCGTCACGCTGCGCGGGCCGCGCAATGCGTTCGAACTGGCGCCCGCCGACGATTTTCTGTTCGTCGCCGGTGGCATCGGCATCACGCCGCTCATGCCAATGCTGCGCGCGGCGCAGCGCGCCAATGCGCGCTGGCGTCTGCTTTATGGCGGGCGCACGCGCGCGTCGATGGCCTTCGTCGACGAATTGCTGGCGTTGGGTGGCGAACGCGTGTCGATTCAGCCCGCCGACGAAGCCGGTCTGCTCGATCTCGATGCGATTGTGGCTGCCGCACAGGCCGGAGCACAGGTGTATAGCTGCGGGCCGGGCGCGCTGCTCGATGCGTTGGGTGCGCGCTTCGATGCGCAGGGCCTCGCGACGCAACTGCATATCGAGCGCTTTGCCGCCGCGCCGGTTGTTCCCGCGCAGCAGGCGCAAGGAGCGTTGCGCGTGATCCTCGCGCGCAGCGGCACGCAGGTGGACGTCGCGCCCGACTGCTCCGTGATGCACGCGCTGCGCGCGGCGGGGCATGAGGTGCCTTCGTCGTGCGAGCAGGGCGTGTGCGGGATGTGCGAGACACGCGTGCTGGACGGCGTACCGGACCACCGCGATCAGTTGTTGACCGAGAGCGAGCGACAGTGCGGCAACGTGATGATGCTCTGCGTCTCCCGCGCGCGCACACCGACGTTGACGCTGGATCTCTGACAGGTAATCAGGAATGCAAACAGAAATAGTCGTGGGCGTCATTGCCGATCGAACCCGGATCGGCCAGCACTGGGCGCATGCGACGCACGACAAGTACGTCGCGCCGGTGATCGACGGGATGGGCGCGTTGGCGGTGCTGCTGCCTGCATGCGGTGGCCGGCAAAGCGTGGAGGCCGTTTTGCGCTGCGTCGATGGCCTGCTGTTCACGGGCAGTTATTCGAACATCGAGCCGCATCACTATGGCGAAGGGCCCAGCGCGGCCGGCACGCTGCACGACCCGCAGCGTGACGCGACGGCGTTGCCGTTGTTGCGTGCGGCGATCGAGCGTGGCGTTCCGGTCCTTGCGATCTGCCGTGGCTTTCAGGAGCTCAACGTGGTTTATGGCGGCACGCTGCATCAGGCGGTGCATGCGGTGGACGGTTACGCCGATCATCGTGAGAACCGCGAAGCGCCCCTCGACGTGCAATACGGCCCAGCCCACGCGTTGTTCATCGAGCCAGGCGGTGTGCTGGCCGTTTGCGCAGGCGGCGCGCTGGAAACACGCGTGAATTCATTGCACGGACAGGGCATTGCGCGGCTCGGCAAGGGCTTGCGCGTGGAAGCGCGCGCGCACGACGGACTGATCGAAGCAGTGAGCGTCGCCGATGCCCAGGCGTTTGCGCTAGGCGTGCAGTGGCATCCCGAATGGCAGTACGAGAAGCAGCCCTTGTCGCAAGGGATTTTCGCGGCGTTCGGCGCGGCGTGTCGCGAGGCGCGAGCCGTCAAAGACGCAGCCCAGGCGTGCTGCCCTGAATAAGCGGAGAAAACGCGATGGAATGGCGCGTGCTACTGCGCATGACGATCGAGACATCGATCGCCCGCAAAACAAACCGATGGACCCTCCCATGGAAACGACATTGAAAGCGAGCCTGCACGACTGGCTCGCGCGACGCGAGACGCTCACGATCGAAACGCGCCTTTTTATCGACGGCGCGTATTGCGAGGCCGCAAGCGGCGAGACCTTCGATTGCGTCAGCCCGATCGATGGCCGCAGCCTCGCGCGTATCGCTCATGCCGGTGCAACTGACGTCGATGCGGCGGTGGTGGCGGCGCGGCGTGCATTCGACGCGGGCGTCTGGGCCGGTCTCAACCCGCGCCAGCGCAAGGCGATCCTGCTGCGCTTCGCAGCGGCGCTGCGCGCGCATCAGGACGAACTCGCGCTGCTCGAAACCCTGGACGCGGGCAAACCGATCGCCGATACCACCACGGTTGATATTCCCGGCGCGGCTTACTGCCTCGAATGGTTCGCGGAAGCCATCGACAAAACGGGCGGCGAAGTCGCGCCAGTTGACCATCATCTGGTGGGGCTCGTCACGCGTGAGCCAATCGGTGTGGTGGCGGCGATCGTGCCGTGGAATTTCCCGCTGCTGATGGCCGCATGGAAGTTTGCGCCCGCGCTCGCGGCGGGCAATAGCGTTGTGCTCAAACCTTCGGAGAAGTCGCCGCTCACGGCGATTCGCATCGCGCAGCTTGCGCACGAAGCGGGTATTCCGGCAGGCGTGTTCAACGTCGTACCGGGCGACGGCACGGCGGGCAAGCAGCTTGCGTTGCACGGCGATGTCGATTGTGTGGCCTTCACCGGATCGACGGCGGTGGGCAAGCAGATCATGCAGTACGCCGCGCAATCGAATCTCAAGCGCGTGTGGCTGGAACTTGGCGGCAAATCGCCGAATATCGTGCTGTCCGACTGCCCCGACCTCGACCGCGCGGCGCGCACGGCTGCCGCGGCGATCTTCTACAACATGGGCGAAATGTGCACGGCGGGCTCGCGCCTGCTCGTGCACAGCGCGATTCATGAACGCTTCGTGGAGAAATTGCTCGATGCCGCGCGCGACTGGCAGCCCGGCAATCCGCTCGATCCGGCAACGAGCATGGGCGCTATCGTCGATCGTGCGCAGATGGAACGCGTGCTCGCGTTGATCGCCGCAGGCCGAGCTGAATCCACGCTGCTGGCGGGCGGCGCGCGCGTGCGCGAACAGACTGGCGGCTTCTACATCGAGCCAACCGTATTCGCTACCACGTCTGACGCACGCATCGCCCGCGAGGAAATTTTCGGTCCCGTGCTCAGCGTCATATCGTTCGATACGATCGATGAAGCGATCAGGATTGCGAATGATAGCGACTATGGACTTGCCGCCGCGGTCTGGACAGCCGATCTGACCACAGCACACGAAGTCTCGCGACGCTTGCGTGCGGGCACCGTCTGGGTCAATTGCTATGACGAAGGCGGCGACATGAATTTCCCGTTCGGCGGCTATCGTCAATCTGGGAATGGGCGGGACAAATCGCTGCACGCGCTGGAGAAATACACGGAACTTAAATCGACGCTGCTGCGGCTGCGTTGATGTGCGATTGCCAAACATTTACACGAGGAGAGGCAACACATGAAGGCGAAGGTCTCGGTGCTGGCGGGATTGCTGTGCGTGTCGCTGGGCGCGCACGCACAGAGTAGCGTAACGTTGTTTGGCGTGCTGGACGAAGGCTTGAACTACACGAGCAACGCGGGCGGACACAGCGCGTGGCAGACCTCGAGCGTCGATCTCGCGACGAGCCGCTGGGGCCTCAAGGGCAGCGAGGATCTGGGCGGTGGTCTGCACGCGATCTTCGATCTGGAAAGTGGCTTCACGATGGACGACGGCAAGCTCTATTATGGCGGCCGCCTGTTCGGCTATCAGTCATATGCGGGCTTGCAGTCGGACCGCTTTGGCACGCTCACCTTCGGACGCCAGTTCGATTCCATCACCGACGTGATTGGCGCGATGACGGCCAATGGCAACTGGGGCGGCTTCCTGTTCTCGCATCCGCTCGATAATGACAACACCGATGGCACCTTCCACGCGAGCAACGCTGTCAAGTTCACGTCGGCGAGCTATGGTGGTTTGAGTGCAACCGCGCTTTATGGCTTCGGCAACCAGGCGGGCAATTTCGCCAGCAATCGCGTGTTCAGCGCTGGGCTGAACTACGCCGTCGGCACGCTGACGCTGGGCGCCGTGTATGAAGATCTGTCCTCGCCGGGTACGACCACGGCGGGCAGCGTCGCGGCAGACGACGCGAACTTCGTCGCTGCGAACCAGAAGACCTATGGTCTGGCCGCGAGCTACGGGATCGGCGCGGCGGTGCTGGGTCTTGTCTACACGCATGTGGCGATCGAGCAACCGGCTTCGTCGCTTTATGTCGGGGATTTTGGCGCGGATGTATCGAAGCTCAATTTCGATAATATCGAGGTCAATGCGCGTTACAACCTACGCGACGATGTGATGCTGGGCGCGATGTATACCTACACGCGCGCGCATCTGGGCCGTAGTAGCGGCGAGGCGTCGCGGCATTGGAATCAGCTTGGTTTGATGGCGCAGTATCTGTTGTCAAAGCGCACGTCGGTTTATGCGCAGGCGGTTTATCAAAAGCTGAGTGGCGGCGATGGCAGTACGCCGTTCGATACAGCCTATGTTCCGGGCTCGGCGGCCGCGTCGTCGAATGGGCATCAGTTTGTCGGGCGGGTGGGGATTTCGCATTCGTTCTAGAGTTCCGATGGTGTAGCGCTACACCCAGCATTAACGAAAAAATAAAAAAGCTGGGTGAGATCTATTCGGGCATCTTTATTATCGAATTGGTAGGCGTTTCGTAAAAAATTGAAAATAGTCTAGAAAGAATTTTGAGGGAATTGGAGCATATTGGCGAGCGGTGATCCCATATAAATCAGATCAATCTGATTTGTGGACGGTGCTGGGCGTGCTAGTTTCTGTTGGTCATTCTCCAGACGCTGACACGTTCCTCACCGTTCGATAGTTGCCGCATATGAAAAAAACCAGACTTCGCTATTCGTTGATCGCATTCTCTTGCCTTTTTATCGCTGCTTGTGGTGGTGGCGGCTCGGGCGGTTCGGGGAATTCGACCTCTTCAAGTTCTACCAATAACTCAAATTCGACCAATAACAATACGGGAGCTCAAGGGCCGGCAGTCGCCGATAACGTCTTTATGTCGTACACGTTGCCAGCGTCTGCGTCGGCACCCAACGACAATGATGCGGTTGTCACTGTGAGCAAAGACGGAGTCGTCAGGGCCTATGGTAGTGGCGCAGACCAGGCGCTCACGATTGCTGCGGGAACGCCGCCGCTGACAGGTAACAGCAAGACCGCTACTGGAGGCGGTTGGCTGGCGTATGGAAGCGCATTCGAGCCAGCTTCGTTGGCCCTGAGCGCGAACAGCGATGGAACCTCATACACTCTTACTGCGAAGGGAGCGGATACGCAGGCCTCGAATGCCACGCTGACGCCAGTTTCCATTGTTATCACGCCCACGGTAGCGGCGCTTGCCGGTCAATATGGGCTGCCAGGGGCACTCTACGGAATTAGCATTGCGGGCACGTCGCTAACCGGTACGTTCTCGCTCTATTGTGCACTCAGCGGAACGTTGAGTCCGAACAACAAGACCATTGACGTAACTAACGTAACGTTTCAAACGTCTCTCTCGGTTTATAACCCCAACAAAATCGGCTGTCCCTATGCGGGAAAAACGTTCAACGGCACTGCGTATCTGCTTGGTCCGAGTGCCGCGTATCCGAAAGGGACGTTCCAGATCATTCTTGATGACAGCGCATACGGAACGCCTACGACGGTACTCATATCGAACTTTCCGCGGCAGTGATTTCGCAGGTTAGCGTTTATCCTTTGCGCCAGCGCCCCCCTAGAGCCGCGATCCCCCGTCCACGCGCAGCGTGTCGCCGGTCACCCAGCGCGCGGCATCGGAAGCGAGAAACGTAACCGCATCGGCGATATCCTCGGGCTGGGCGATGCGCTTGAACGCCTGCATGCCCAATGTGGTGGTGCGTCCGGCGTCGGTCTTCGTGAAACTCGACATGTCGGTGTCCACCACGCCCGGCGCGACCGCGTTCACGCGGATACCGCGCGCGCCAAGCGCCGCGGCGAAATGTGTCACAAGCGTATCCGCCGCGCCCTTGCTGGCCGCGTATGCGGAGATCGCGCCCACGGCGCTGCGTGCGGCAAGCGAGGAGAGCAGGACGATGCTGCTGCCCTCGCACATCGCTGGCAAAAGCTGCTGGACCAGGAAATAAGGCGCGCGCACGTTCACGGCGAAGAGCTCGTCGAAATCGGCAATGCTCGTGTCTTCGATCGGCGCCGACTTCGAAATGCCGGCGTTCGCCACCAGAATATCGAGCCGGCCGCCGATGATGGCGCGTACGTCTCGCGCCAGTCGATGCGGGCCTTCAGCGTCGCGCAGGTTAGCGCCCACCTTTTGCGCCTTGCCGCCGGCAGCGCGGATTTCGGCGACAACTGCGTCGGCGGCGGCTTCGGCGCTGCCGTAGTGCACGAGCACCTGGGCGCCGGCGCGGGCGAGCGCAAGCGCAATCGCGCGGCCGATGCCACGGGAAGCGCCGGTAACGAGCGCGGTCTTGCCGGTAAGCTGGGTCATGATCAATCTCCTGACGATGAGTGAAGCCATACCCGCAAGCGATGGCCCTTGGGCGTGGTTGGCGGGTGGTGCTGGGCTGGCGTGCACCGAATGTGCTGCCATGTGAGGTACTCTAGAGCGCGCTGGCGCGCCGGAAAAAGACCTTCCAGGCTGGTCGGCATACCTGCGAGGCATGGCCCAACGGGAGACGTCGATGGAATTGCGGCATTTGCGGTATTTCGTGGCCGTGGCGGAAACCGGCAGCCTGACCGTGGCGGCGCAGCAGCGGCTGTTCACGTCGCAGCCGTCGTTGAGCCGCCAGATCCGCGATCTGGAGGATCAGGTGGGTGTCGATCTGTTCTGCCGCAGCGCGCGCGGCGTGGAGCTGACGGCAGCGGGCAGGGCGTTTCTCGACCATGCGCGGCTTGCGCTCGCGCAGGTGGACGCCGCCGCCGAGGCCGCGCGGCGCGCTGCCGGGCCGGAACGCAAGGTGTTCGCGCTGGGCTTTCTGACCGGGCAGGAAATGACCTGGCTGCCGCGCGCGATGGGCGTGTTGCGCGACGAGCTACCCAATATCGACGTGACGGTGTCGAGCTACTACTCGCCCGACGTCGCCGATGCGCTCGCGCGCGGCAAGCTCGATCTGGGCTTTCTGCGCGCCGAGCCAGGGTTCGACCTCGAATACCGGGTGGTCAACCGCGAGCGGCTCCTCGTGCTGATGCCAAGCGACCACCGGCTCACCGCAAAGACGGCGATTCGCCCGCAGGACATGGCGGGCGAGCCGTTCGTCATGGCCTCGAACAAGGCGCGCGTGCTGCACGAGGTGATCGTGGGCTATCTGCAAGCGCACGATGTGGAGGTGAGCACCGAGCATGGCGTGGACAACCTCGCCATGGCGATGTCGCTGGTGGCGTCCACGCGTGGCCTCGCGCTCATGCCGGAGTATGCGAACAACCTGCTGCCGTGGTCCGTCGTGAGCCGGCCGCTGGAGGGCGAGGCGCCGACCGTCGATCTTGTGGTCGGATACAACCGCGCCAACACCTCGCCAACCTTGCAGTTGTTTCTCTCCCGGCTCGACGAACTGACGCTGCCTGCCGGTTGAGGCCCTTCAGTGCTTCATTGCTTTACGAAGGGGCCTTCATCATCTTCACGATCGTCGGCGCGCCATTCACGTTCTCTACGCGCACCATGACCTTTTCGCCCGCATGCGCGTTATGGACCATCGCCGCATCCTTTGCCTTGTAGGCCATCGTCATCGCGGGCATGCCGATGTTGGCGAGCGCGCCGTGCCTGAGCGTGACCATGCCCGCCGCGCCGTCGACGTTGACGACCTCCGCGCTGCTCATGCCCGCTTGCGCGGCCGGTTTCGATGGCGAGGGTTTCATCGGCATGTTCATGCCCGACATGTCGTCGCCCGCGACGGCATAAGCGGTGTACACGCCGGTCGAGCACGACAGCGCTGCAAGAATAAGGAAGCGTTTCATTGAGTTTCTCCAGGGGTGATTGAGGTGGTGATTGAGGTGGTGACTGAGGTGGTGACTGCTGGCACGTCCGTGCCGGTTGGGACTGCATGGGATGGGCGCGCCTGGTCGAGCCTGCGCGCGCGGCGGCGCTGCAGCAGATACCAGGCGGCGGGGATGACAAACATGGACAGCAGCGGCGCGGTCACCATGCCGCCGACCATCGGCGCGGCGATGCGCTGCATGACTTCCGATCCGGAGCCGTGGCCGATCATGATGGGGATGAGGCCCGCCAGCACGACCGCAACGGTCATCGCCTTGGGCCGCACGCGCAGCACGGCGCCCTCGCGGATCGCTTCGACGAGTGTGGTCTCGTCCAGCGGCGCGCCGGCCTGGAGACGGCGATTGAGCGCGCCCTTGAGGTACAGCAGCATGACCACGCCGAATTCCGCCGCCACGCCCGCGAGGGCGATAAAGCCCACCGAAGTCGCGACCGACACCGCGTGACCGAGCGCCCAGATCAGCCAGAATCCGCCTACCAGTGCGAACGGCACCGTCGACATCAGCAGGGCCGCGTCGGCCGCCGAATTGAAGGTCAGCAGGAGCAGCACGAAGATCACCACGAGCGTGACGGGGACCACCATGCGCAGCTTCGCGGCCGCGCGTTCGAGGTATTCGAACTGCCCCGACCACGCAATCGAATAGCCGGGCGGCAGCGCCACCTTTTGCGCGACCGCGCGCTGCATCGCCTTGACGGCCGACTGCAGATCCACGTTGCGGATATCGACGTACACGTAGCCAGATAGCCGCGCGTTCTCGCTACGGATCATCGGTGGCCCATCGTCGATCCGGATGCTGGCGACGTCGCCCAGCACGATCTGCGCGCCTCGGTCCGTCACGACCGGCAAGCTGCGAATGTTCTCCACGGAATCGCGAATCTCGTGCGGATAGCGCACGTTGACAGGAAAGCGCTCGCGCCCGGCAATGACTTCGCCCACATCGTCGCCGCCCACCGCCGACGAAACGACCGACTGGATATCCGCGACGGACAGCCCATAGCGCGCCGCCGCGAGGCGGTCGATGTCCACGTCGATGTAGTGCCCGCCGTTCAACCGTTCGGCCAGCGCCGAGGTGACACCGGGTACGTTTTTGACCGCAGCCTCCACCTGCGTCGCGATGCGGTCGATGCCCTCGAGATCCGGGCCTGAGATCTTCACGCCCACCGGCGTCTTGATGCCCGTGGACAGCATGTCCAGGCGGTTGCGGATTGGCGGCACCCAGACGTTCGACAGGCCGGGGATCCTGACGCGCGCATCCAGCTCGTCGATCAGCTTCTGCGGCGTCATACCGGGACGCCATTGATCGCGTGGCTTAAACTGGATCGTGGTCTCGAACATTTCGAGCGGCGCGGGGTCGGTGGCGCTGTCCGCGCGCCCCGACTTGCCGAATACCGTGGCCACTTCCGGCACGGTCTTGATCAGCCGGTCCGTCTGTTGCAGTAGCTCGGACGCCTTCGCGGCGGATATGCCGGGCAGCGCGGTCGGCATGTACAGCAGGTCGCCCTCGTCGATCGCCGGCATGAATTCCTCGCCAAGCTGCATCAGCGGAATTGCCGTGAGCGCCAGCGCGACACCCGCAAGGCCAATCACGAACCACGGCCGCTGTAGCGTCGCTTCGAGCAGCGGACGGTACGCGCGCACGAGCACCCGGTTGATCGGATTGGACGCCTCGTGCGGAATGCGCCCGCGGATCAGATAACCCATCAGCACCGGCACCAGCGTCACCGATAGCCCCGCGGCAGCGGCAATCGTGTAGGTCTTGGTAAACGCCAGCGGTGCGAACAGCTTGCCTTCCTGTCCTTCGAGCGAAAACACCGGGATAAACGACAGCGTGATGATCAGCAGCGAAAAAAACAGTGCCGGGCCGACTTCCGCTGCGGACTGTGCGATCAGCTCCCAGCGCTGCGCGGTGGCGATCGGCTTGCCGGGATGGGCATGCTCGAACGCTTCCAGGTGCTTGTGGGCGTTCTCGATCATCACGATGGCCGCATCGATCATCGCGCCGATAGCGATGGCAATCCCGCCGAGCGACATCAGGTTCGCATTCACGCCCTGGTAGCGCATCACGATGAAGGCCGCCAGCACACCTAGCGGTAGCGAGAGGATCGCAACGAAGGCGCTGCGCAGATGAAACAGAAACACCGCGCAGACAAGGCCGACGACGATGAACTCCTCGATCAGCTTGTCCTTGAGATTGCCGACGGCGCGCCCGATCAGTTGCGAGCGGTCATAGGTCGTGACGATTTCGACACCCGGCGGCAGCGAGCGCTTCAGGTCCGCGAGCTTCGCTTTCACCGCGTCAATCGTCGTGAGCGCGTTCTTGCCGGAGCGCATCACGATCACGCCACCGGCGACTTCGCCCTGGCCGTTCAGCTCCGCAATACCGCGACGCATCTGCGGGCCGATCTGGATGCGCGCGACGTCGCCGAGCAGGACCGGCGTGCCCGACGCGTTCGTGCGCAGCACGATGTGGCGGAAGTCGTCGAGCGTTTTCAGGTAGCCGGACGAGCGCACCATGTATTCCGACTCGGCCAGTTCGATCACCGAGCCGCCCGACTCCTGGTTCGCATTCCTGATGGCCTGCGAAACGGCATCCGGCGTGATGCCGAACGCACGCAGCCGGTCCGGATCGAGCACGACCTGGTATTGCCGCACCATGCCGCCGATGCTCGCGACTTCGGACACATTGGGCACGGCCTTCAACTCGAACTTCAGGAACCAGTCGTTGAGCGCGCGCAATTGCCCGAGATCGTGTTGCCCCGTTTTGTCGACGAGTGCGTATTCGTAGACCCAGCCTACGCCGGTGGCATCGGGACCGAGCGACACGGTCGCGCCTGGCGGCAGGCGGCTTTGCACCTGGTTCAGATATTCGAGCACGCGCGAGCGCGCCCAGTATTGATCCGTTTTGTCGTCGAAGAGCACGTAGACGAATGAATCGCCAAACGACGAGTACGCACGGATCGT
Organism: Paraburkholderia sp.; assembly: GCF_035948235.1. Lineage (GTDB taxonomy): Bacteria > Pseudomonadota > Gammaproteobacteria > Burkholderiales > Burkholderiaceae > Paraburkholderia. The sequence continues at coordinate 27,484 of NZ_DASZJJ010000102.1, forward strand.
GGTGGCGCCCGGCACGCCGAGCAGCGTCGTCGTGAGCGGATAGGTGACCTGATCCTCGACCACCTGCGGTGCCTTGCCCGGATACGAGGCTTTGACGATTACCTGGGTATCCGAAAGATCCGGCAAGGCGTCGAGCGGCGTCTGCGTGAGCGAATAGACGCCCCATGCCGTGAGCAGCGCGGTGGCAAGCAGCACCAGAAAGCGGTTGTGGATCGACCATCGGATGAGGCGTGCAATCATGGCTGGTCTCCGGTGCCGCGGCTGCCCTCAAGACGGGGGAGCACCGATTTCAGGCTGGCTTCCGAATCGAGCAGGAACTGGCCGGACGCGACAACCTGCTGGCCTTCCGACAAACCTGAGGCGATCACCGTATCGCTGCCGGTGTTGCCCGTTTCGCGGCCAATGCGCACTTCAACTGGCTGCATCCGTCCGTCGTCATTGCGCACGATGACGAGCGAGCGCTTGCCCGTGGTGATGACGGCTTCCGATGGCACGACCAGTTGCTGCGAAGGCGTCGAGGCGCTTACTCGCACGCGCATCAACATGCCAGGCGTGAGCCGGCCCTGCGCGTTATCGATTTCCAGGCGCGCCTGGAGCGTGCGGCTGTCCGTACTGATGCCGGGCAGGATTTCGCGGATGCGGCCGCTGAAATGCTGCGCGGCGTCCGCAGCGACGGTGGCATCGACGTTCATGCCGGGGCGAGCCTGCAAGGCCAGCGATTCGGGGATCTCGACGATCAGCCAGAGTTTTGCCAGGCCCGTGATCTTCGCGATCGTCTGGCCCGGCGTCACCATCGCGCCCTCGCGCACGTTCAGCTCGCTGATCACGCCGGATTCGGCGGCGGTGAGGGTGAGGTGGGTCTGCACCTGGCCGGTGCGATCGAGGGCGGCGACGAACGCGTCCGGAATCGACAGCGCTTTCATGCGGGCGCGCGCCGCCGCCAGCAGCGAAGCGTCCATGCCGGAGCGCCGCAGCGCCAGATATTCTTCCTGCGGCGCGAGCCAGTCAGGCACGTAGAGCGACACGAGCGGCGCGCCTTTCGCAATGCGCTGCAGCGGGGCACTGGCGTACAGGCGGTCGATATAACCGGTCACGCGCGACTGCACGACATCGGCGCTCGATTCGTCGAATTGCGTCGTGCCGATCGCGTCGAAGCCGTCGGGCGCGTTCACCCGCCGCACGCTCGCATAACGGATGCCGAGATTCTGCTGGAGCGCCGTGTCGACCTTGATGCCGTCCGAGCCGCCGTCCTCGGCGTAGACGGGCTGGAGCTGCATGTCCATGAAGGGCGACTTGCCGGGCTTGTCGAAGTGCTGGTTCGGCACCATCGGGTCGTGCCAGTACAGCACCTTGCGGGTGGGTTGGGTGTCGTGGGTCGTGTCGCTGTGATCGGCGATGGCCGGTTGCGCGGATGCAGCGTGGCGGGTTCCGGCCACATAGCCGGCGCCGGCCAGCGCGGCTGCCGCTGCGAGCGCTGCCACGGCGCGAACGATGGGTTTCAGGTGCATGGTTTTTCTCATGGCTTTTCTCACGGATTCGCGGCGAGCGCTGGCGGCACGACCTGGTATTCGAGCTGCGCCCAGGTGAGCGCGACGTCGCGTTGCAGGTCGAGGATCTGAAGCTGCGCATCGAGCTCTGCGCGTCTTGCGGCGAACGTATCGGCAAGCGTTCCCGTTCCTGCGCGATAGGCGGCGACGGCCAGATTCACGCGCGCGTCGGCGGCGGGAAGAAGGCCGGACTGCAAACCGGCAAGGCGCTCGCGGCCGCTGGCCAGCGTGGCGGAGAGGGTCTGGATATCGGCTTCGACCTGGCGTTGCGTGTCCTCGTAGGTCAGACGCGCCCTGGTGGCGAGATCGGCCTTGCCCGAGACGTCGCGGTCCTCGACGCTCGAACGGTGGATCGGCAACGGAATGCTCACGCCCACGGAAACGAAGCGCGAGTTGCCGCCGCCTTGCAGATACGAGACGTTCCAGGTCCAGTTCGGGCTACGGCGGGTTTGCGCGACGGCCACGTCTGCGTCCGCCACGTCGATCTCGGCAGCGGCGGCGATCAGCGCCGGCTCGACGTTGCGTAATTGCGCGGCGGGCAGTGTTGGGACCGCCGATTCAGGGGCTGGCGGTTCGCCGGTGACATCGGCTACGGGCGTCGCCGTCCAGCGTGCCAGACCGATGAGCGCTGTCTGAAAGAGCTGCTGCGCCTTGAGCCGATCGTCGGCGGCCTGAGCGAGCATCAGCCGCGCCTGGGTAACGTCGGCGGCTGTCGCTTTTGCGCCGCGGTACGACGCTTCGGTCGCGGATAGCTCGTGCGTCATGTGTTCGACCAGCGCCTCGCGCAGCGCCACGGCGCGCTTCGCGTACGTGGCATCGAGCCATGCGTTGGCGGTGCGCTGGCGCACTTCGGCAAGCTGGGCGAGATAGCCGGACTGCTCGCGCTCGGCCATCTTGCCGGCGAGATCGGACTGCAGCGCGCGCTTGTGCGCGGACACCCATTCCTGCTCGACGCCGACGCGGCGCATCGTCAGGATGTTCTGGCCGATCGTATAGGCCTGGTCGCCGTTGATGGGTAGCGTATCGATGCCCGCCGTCAGCGTTGGATTAGGTAGCTGTCCAGCGCTGACGATCGACTGCGTGCTGGCATCGACAGAGGCCTGGGCGGCCTGGATTGCGGTGTTGCGCGCGGCGGCGCTCGCTAGCGCGGCTTCGAGCGTATAGACAGGGTTGGCGGCGGTTTGCGCGTGAGCGGCGAGGCCGTGAGCGAGCGACAGCGCGAGCACGAGCGCGCGCAGCCGCAGCCCGCCGCGCCGACAGGCCGGCGCGGCATTGACTGGATGCATGTTGAGCTCCGTTAGGTCGAGCCCGTGCCTGCCGTCATGTGGCTGATGTGGCCAAAGAGGACCAATGAATCGGCAAGCGGGCTCACGCCCCGCGAAGGGGCGACATCACCGCGAAGTTGCGGTGTACCGGATAGGCGGAGTCAGAGCGCGCGCGGCGGGCGCCACAAGCCGTCGGGGCTGCGGGCGGGGCAAGCCTGCGCGTAGTGGAAGCGCAGTTCGCTGACGCGTCCGGCGGGACGCGAAAGGACGGGGAGGGAAACCGGGTGGTAGAGACTGCCCGACATGCATTGGGCCGTCATCTTGCAGAGCGTGCTGACGGATTTGCCGTGGTCGGCGGCGGGGGACTTCATCGCGTCGCAGCCTTGCATGCGGGAATCGGCGGATGAGGACACCGCCGTCTGCATGGGACACTGTCCGGTCAGGCCGCTGGCTGCCAGCCCGGAGAGGGGCAGCATCGCGCACAGCAGCAGAACGAAGAGTGTCCGGATAAATCTCATGGGCGACGAGTATAGCTCAGGGGCGGCGGGGTTTTGTGTCTGGGCCGCCCGATTCCTTCGGCCTAACCCCGCAAAACAGGCGCTGCCGGGAAGTCGACGGGCACACGCGTGGTGGCGTGCAGATAGTTGGTGACGGTCTTGTCGCCGATGACGACGATGGCGTCCACGAGATTCTCCTTGCTCCAGCCTGCCGCAAGGAACGCTTCGACCCGCGCCGGATCAGCATGCCCGCGTTCGAGCGCGATGTTCTTCACCAGCCGCGCGAGCGCATCGAGCTTCGGATCGAAGCTGGCGGTGCCGCTGCGGATCTCGAGGATCTGCTCGTCGGAGAAGCCGTTCATCTTGCCGATCACCGTATGCGCCGCAAGGCAGTAGGCGCAATCGTTCACCTGACTCACAACCAGATTGACGACCTCGCGGGCGCGCCCAGTCATGCTGCTCTTCGCGTTCTGGAGTTGAAGGTAGTTGCCGAGCGCGTGCTCCGAATGCGCGAGCGTCGCGTAGAGATTCGGCACCATGCCGAGGCCGCTTTTGAGTTTGTCGAACAGGGCCTGGTTCGCGGGGGAAACTTCGTCGCGGGTTGGGACGTTGATCGTGTTCATATGGATCTCTGGTTTGAAAGTGAGTGATTCGGGGAGCGCTATTCCACGTCATTGCACATCATTGCGCGGTATAGCCGCCATCGACCGCGATCGACTGACCGGTGAGATAGCGGGCCTTGTCGCTGGCGAGGAACAGAATGGTTTCGGCGATTTCTTCGGGTGCTGCTGCGCGGCGTGCGGGAACGGTCGCGAGCAAGCCCGCCTTGTTTTCGTCGCTGCCGCCGACGAAGCGATCGAGCATGTTGGTCGCCACCGGGCCAGGCGCGACGGCGTTCACCCGCACACCCGCCGCTGCACCTTCGAGCGCCGCGCTCTTTGTGATGCCCTCGACCGCATGCTTGCTGGCGACGTACACCGATGCCCCCGCCATGCCGATCTGCCCGGCAATGGACGACAGGTTGATGATCGAACCCGAGCCTTGCTCCAGCATCACGCGCATTTCGTGCTTCACCGAAAGCAAAGTGCCGAGCACGTTCACCGAGAAGATCTCTTCGTAGTTCGCCGCCGATTGCTCGACGATTGGCGCGAGTTGCCCTTCGGTGCCGGCATTGTTGACGGCAACATCGAGGCGGCCGAAACGCTGGACGGTCTGCTCGACGACATGGCGCACATCCGTTTCGTAGCGCACGTCGGCGCGCACGAATTCCGCTTCGGCGCCGAGATTGCGCAATTCAGCGGCGAGCGCGTGACCTTCTTCTTCGCGGCGGCCGCTCACCACGACGCGCGCACCTTCGCGTGCAAAAGCCAGGGCGGTGGCGCGGCCGATGCCGGTGAGTGCGCCGGTGATCAGAATGACTGGATGGTTCATGACGATGCTCCTTGAGCCGGGTTCGGTTGGGTTCAATCGCGTTTGCGATGGAGCTACTTTGATTGATTCCGTTTGATTGCAGTAGATGGCTGGGGAGCCTATGATTTAGTCCAATCAGGAATAAAAAAGCGTGGAAATGGACAAGCTCCAATCGATGGCTACCTTCGTGCGCGTGGTCGAGGCCGGCAGTTTTTCGGCGGTCGCACACGAATCGGATACGACGCAGAGTGCGGTCAGCAAGCAGGTCGCGGCGCTTGAGCGCGTACTGGGCGTGAAGTTGCTGACGCGCACCACCCGGTCGCTGGCGTTGACCGAGGAGGGAGAGCGCTATTTCGAGCAGGCCCGACGCCTCGTGGCCGAGATCGCCGAGGCCGAAGGTGCACTGAAGCGCGGCGAGCAGCAGTTAACCGGCTGGCTGCGGATTGCGGCGTCGGTGGGCTTTGGACGGCTCAAGCTCATGCCGGTCATCCAGTCATTTCTGGCCGCCCATCCCACGGTAAAGATCGACCTGCGTCTGCATGACAGCTTTGTCGATCTGGTCGAGCAGGGTATCGACGCGGCAGTGCGAATCGGCGATCTGGCGGACAGCAGCCTGATCGCGCGGCGCATTGGAACTTCTCATCGGCAGATCGTGGCGCACCGGCGTTATCTGCGTTCGCTGCCGAAGGGCCTGTCGATACCACGCAAGCCCGAAGACCTGCCGCTGCACAATTGCATCGTCTATACCGAACTGGCGATGCGCAACAACTGGCCGTTCACGGCGGGCGCGGGCGCGCCGGAACCGGAGGGAACCACGCGCATCGTGCGTGTCGAGGGCAATCTGCAAACCAATAGCAGCGAGGTGATCCGGGCGGCGACGCTTTCGGGGATGGGCATTGCCTACGCGCCGGACTGGCTGTTCGACGAGGAAGTCGCCAGCGGCGAGGTCCAGCCGCTGTTGACGGACTGGCGGCCGCCGCCGATTCCGGTCCACCTCGTCAGCCCGCGCGAGCGGCGCAATTCGGCGAAAGTGAGGGCGTTCGCGCAATATGTGGCCAATGCGCTGGCGGGTGATGCGGCTTAGGTCGACTTCAGCATAAGACCCGTGCCAAACCGGCAGCGAATGCTTGCGAGGCTCCGATATTTCGAATATATTGGAAATATGGAAGAAAACGACGTTATCCGCGCTCTCGGAGCGCTCGCTCACGAACTGCGCCTGCGCGTATTCCGGATGCTGGTGGTGGCCGGTCCGGACGGTTTGACGCCAGGCGCCATCGCGGCGCAGCTCGATATCCCTAACGCAACGCTCTCCTTTCACCTCAAGGAGTTGATGCACGCCGGGCTTGTCACGCAGGAACGCGACGGGCGCAGCCTGATTTATCGGGCGGCCTACGAGCGAATGAATGGCGTTCTCGGCTTTCTGACCGAGAACTGTTGCCAGGGCGCGGCGTGTCTCGATCCAGCCGCAACTTCATGCCGATGCTGACGCGAACCTGATGAACACTCCCCATGTCACCGCTTCGCGCAAGCGCGCGTCAAAATCGGCCATCAGTTTCTTCGAGCGGTATCTGAGCGTCTGGGTCGCGCTATGCATCGTCGTGGGCGTTGCCTTCGGCCAGATATTGCCCGGTGTCTTTCAGGCAATCGGCCGGATGGAGTACGCCCAGGTCAATCTTCCGGTCGGCCTGCTGATCTGGGTGATGATCGTCCCGATGCTGGTCAAGGTCGATTTCGGTTCGCTGCATGAAGTGCGGCAGCACATCAAGGGCATAGGCGTCACGCTCGTGGTGAACTGGCTCGTCAAGCCTTTTACGATGGCGTTCCTCGCCTGGCTGTTCATCAAGCATCTGTTCGCGCCGATGCTGCCCGCCGCGCAACTCGACAGCTATGTCGCCGGACTGATCCTGCTGGCGGCCGCGCCCTGCACGGCCATGGTGTTCGTCTGGAGCCGCCTCACGGGTGGCGATCCGCTCTTCACGCTGTCGCAGGTCGCGCTCAACGACAGCATCATGGTGGTCGCGTTTGCGCCGCTCGTGGGGCTGCTGCTTGGCATTTCGGCGATCACGGTGCCGTGGGCGACACTGCTCGCTTCGGTCGCGCTCTACATCGTGATTCCGGTGATTCTTGCGCAGATCCTGCGCAGGCTGCTGCTCGCGAAAGGAGAAGCCGCATTTGAAGCTGCGATGGCCAGGATCGGCCCCTGGTCCATCGGCGCGCTGCTGGCGACACTCGTGCTGCTGTTCGCCTTCCAGGGCGAGGCGATCCTCAAGCAGCCGCTTGTCATCGTCCTGCTTGCCGTGCCGATCCTGATCCAGGTGTTTTTCAATTCGGCGCTGGCGTATTGGCTCAATCGCGCGGTCGGCGAAAAGCACAGCGTTGCTTGCCCATCGGCGCTGATCGGCGCGTCGAATTTTTTCGAGCTGGCGGTCGCCACAGCGATCGGTCTGTTTGGTTTCAACTCGGGCGCCGCGCTGGCAACGGTGGTGGGCGTGCTGATCGAAGTGCCGGTCATGCTGCTGGTCGTGCACATCGTCAACCGCTCCAGGCACTGGTACGAGCGCGCCTGAAGATTACGGAAGCAAGCCCATGAGCAACGTCACCATTTATCACAACCCCGATTGCGGAACCTCGCGCAACACGCTCGCGATGATCCGCAACGCGGGCATCGAACCCACCGTCATCGAGTACCTGAAACATCCGCCGTCGCGCGCACAGCTTGTCGAACTTATCGCCCAGTCCGGGCTGAGCGTGCGCGACGTGTTACGCGAGAAAGGCACGCCGTACGCCGAGCTTCACCTGGACAACCCGGCATTGACGGACGATCAGTTGCTCGACGCGATGATGGCGCATCCGGTTCTGATCAACCGGCCCCTGGTGGTGACGCCGATGGGGGTGCGGCTGTGCCGTCCGTCCGAAGTCGTGCTCGATATCCTGCCCGAAGCGCAGCGTGCCGCGTTCAGCAAGGAAGACGGCCAGGCGGTGATCGACGCGGAGGGCAAGCGTGTCTGATCCGACGACTGAACTTCCGCAAGTCGATCCGGCGCTGTTCCGCGTTCCCGATGTCAACCGCCTCAAAGCCACGCCGGCGGCTACTCATGCGCCGCGCATTCTGCTGCTTTACGGTTCGCTGCGCGAGCGCTCGTTCAGCCGCCTGTTGAGCGAAGAAGCGGCGCGTCTGCTTACGGCAATGGGTGCCAAAGTCCGCACCTTCAACCCGAGCGGCTTGCCGCTGCCCGACGACGCGCCGGACACGCACCCGAAGGTGGCGGAACTGCGCGAACTCGTCCTGTGGTCCGAAGGGATGGTCTGGTGCTCGCCGGAACGTCACGGCGCGATGACCGGCATCATGAAGGCGCAGATCGACTGGATTCCGCTTACGGTCGGAGCCGTGCGGCCCACGCAAGGCAAGACGCTGGCGGTGATGCAGGTGAGCGGCGGCTCGCAGTCGTTCAATGCCGTGAACCAGATGCGTGTGCTTGGGCGCTGGATGCGCATGCTGACGATCCCGAACCAGTCGTCGGTGGCCAAGGCATTCATGGAATTCGACGAAGCCGGCCGCATGAAGCCCTCGGCGTATTTCGATCGCGTCGTGGATGTGATGGAAGAGCTGGTGAAGTTCACGTTGCTCACGCGCGATATCGGTCCTTATCTTGTCGATCGCTATAGCGAACGCAAGGAAAGCGCCGAGGCACTGATGAAGCGGGTGAATCAGGCAAGCATTTGATTCACGCTGGGTGCTCCCGGCTGTTCTCGCTATCGGCCGGGAGCCGAACGACGATCCTCACCGCGCCAGTGTTCGAGCAACACGCGCGTCTGCTCCGAAATCGTGGCTCTGAGAAAGGCACTCTTTTCGCTGTCGATTTCGCTCCACTGGAGCGTCGCTAAAGCCGATTGCCGCGCGAAGTGAAACATCATGAATTGCCCATAAAGACTGAGCGTGCGCGCGATCGTGAGCGGATCGTCCTCGCGCGTGCCCGTAATGCGCGCGAGCAATGCAATCGCCACTTTATTGAGCGGCTCGCGCACATGTTCGCGCAAAACCTGTGAGCCGATTTCGGGTTCGCCGCCGCCTTGTTCGCGGGCAAAAAAGAGCCGCTTGTCGGCCCGATCGCCCCTTTTGAACATCATTTCGGCAACTGTGCACAGAAGGCGGATAAACGCCTCGATCAATTCGTCCGCATTGCAGTCGCATTCGAGCTGCGCACGCGCGCGTTCCAGCTCCGGGCCGAAAGACTCCGACATTTCCTCCACGAAAGACTCCGCGCACGCGCGATAAAGCCCCTCCTTGTTTTCGAAGTAGTACTGCAGTGCGGGCGCGTTGACACCGGCGCGCGCCGCGATATCGCGCGTCGAGGCGCCCGCAAACCCGCGTTGACCAAACAGATGGATCGCCGCGTCAATGATCTTGCGGCGCGTTTCCTCGCCGCGTGCATAACCGCCCTCGGTCGGGCGGCGGAGTCGTCTTGTCTCGCTCATAAAGGCCTGTGCCAGAAGATCTTTCAAAATATAACACTTGACACAAGTTTATCAAATGGAATAATTTTTCCACTCGGAACATATTTTCCAATCGGAATAGATTAAGGCTTTCAAAATCATGTCAACGACAGCAGGCGCACCGGAGCGCGTGGCAGCGGGCGAAGCAGTGAATTCGGAGAAGCGCGGTTCGAAACGGGCGATCATGTTGGGGCTCGGTCTGATCGCGCTGATTGGCGGGGGGATCTGGCTGGGCCAATGGTGGTTTGTCGGACGTTTCATCGAAACCACGGACGACGCGTATCTGCAGGCCGATAGCGTGACCGTCGCGCCGAAGGTCAGCGGTTACGTCACGGACGTATTCGTCGCCGACAACCAGGCCGTGAAAGCTGGCGATCCGCTCGTGAAGCTGGATACCCGCCAGTATGCGGCGGCGCTCGATCAGGCCAACGCCACCATCGACGCACGCAATGCCGATGTTCAGCACGCGCAAGCTCAACTCACGCAGCAGCACGCGAACATTGCGCAGGCCGTGGCGCAGGAAGAGGTGGCGCGCGTGAGCTTGCGTCACGCGCAGGACGAGGTGAACCGTTACACGCCGCTGGCGGCGTCGGGCGCGGAAACCACGGAGCGTCTCGCGGAACTCAAGAGCACGCGCGATCAGGATCAGGCCACGCTCGCTGCCGATCACGCCGCGGTTGAATCGGCGCAATCGCAGCTTGGTGCGCTAGATGCGCAGCTCGTGCAGGCGCGCGCGCAGCTTGAAGCGTCGCGTGCGAGCGCCGCGCAAACGAAGCTCGATCTCGACCACACGGTTATCACGAGTTCGATTGCGGGGCGCGTGGGCGATCGCAGCGTGCGTGTCGGTCAGTTCGTTCAGCCGGGCACGCGCATGCTGTCCGTCGTGCCTGTTCAGGACACCTATCTGACGGCGAATTTCAAGGAAACGCAGATCGGCCAGATGCGTAAGGGGCAGCCTGTCGAAGTGTCAGTGGATGCGCTTTCCGGCCATACGCTGCACGGCGTGGTCGATAGCTTCTCGCCGGGCACGGGTTCGCAGTTCGCGCTGTTGCCCGCCGAAAACGCGACCGGCAACTTCACCAAGATCGTGCAGCGCGTGCCGGTGCGCATCCGCCTGGAAACCGGACCGGAAACGCGCAAGGTGCTGCTGCCGGGCATGTCGGTGACCGTCAAGGTGGACACGCGCTCCGCGCGCGACGCCGACCGCCGTATCGACGCCGAGAATCATCGTGAGTAATCCGTCCGCCGCTTCGATGGCGGGCGCGGCACAGCCAGCGCCCCACGGCGAACGCGCCAGCGCGTCGGACTGGGTCGCGGTGGCTGCGGGCGCGCTGGGCGCACTGATCGCCACGCTCGACATTTCGATCACGAATTCGGCGCTGCCGCAGATCCAGGGCGAAATTGGCGCGACCGGCACGGAGGGGACGTGGATTTCCACGGGCTATCTGATGTCGGAAATCGTGATGATTCCGCTGGCGGCGTGGCTCACGCGTGTGTTTGGCCTGCGAAATTTTCTGCTGGCGAATTCAACGCTCTTTATTGCGTTTTCGATGATGTGCGGCTGGTCGCATTCGCTCGGGATGATGATCGCGGGGCGCATCGGCCAGGGCTTCACGGGCGGCGCCATGATTCCCACCGCCCAAACGATTATCCGCACGCGCCTACCGCCTTCGCAGTTGCCGGTGGGCATGACGGTGTTCGGGCTGACCGCGCTGCTGGGGCCGCTGCTCGGGCCGGTGGTGGGCGGCTGGCTGGCGGAAAACATCAGCTGGAGCTGGTGTTTCTTCGTCAATCTGCCGGTTTGTCTTGCGCTCATTACGCTGCTGCTGTCGGGGCTTGACGCCGATCGCCCGCACTGGGAAGCATTCTTCAAGGCCGACTGGGTGGGCATCGTCGGACTGGCAATCGGCTTGAGTTCGCTGACCGTGGTGCTGGAAGAAGGGCAGCGCGAACGCTGGTTCGAATCGCACATGATCGTCTCGCTCTCGTGGGTGACGTTCGCGGGCATGGCGCTCATCGCTATTTCGCAATTCACCTCGAAAAAGCCGATCCTGCGTTTGTCGCTCATGCGCAACGCGCGCTTTGCGAGCGTGAACATTATCGTGTTCATGGTCGGCGCAGGCCTGTACGGCATTTCGTATCTGCTGCCGCAGTTTCTGAGCCAGGTGGCCGGTTACAACGCAGAACAGTCGGGCGTGGTGATGTTGCTTTCGGGCTTGCCTGCCATATTGACGATGCCGTTCCTGCCACGCCTGCTCGATAAGGTCGATATTCGTGCGCTGGTGGTGATCGGGCTGCTGGCGTTCGCCTGGAGCTGTTTCCTCGACACGTCCTTGACGGCCTTGAGCGTCGGCCACGATTTCACGTATTCGCAGTTGATTCGCGGCGTGGGGCAGATTCTCGCGATGATGCCGCTCAATCAGGCCGCCATGGCCGCGGTATCGCGCGAGGAATCGGGCGACGCCGCCGGGCTCTACAACATGGCGCGCAATCTGGGCGGTTCCGTGGGGCTGGCGATCATCGGCACCTTGATCGACCGGCGCGAAACCTTCCATACAGCCGTGTTGCGCGAGTCCGTCACGAACAATTCGCTGATCGGTCAGGAGCGCATTGGCGCGAGTGCGGCCAGCTTCTTCGCGCAGACCGGCGACATGGCCTACGCGAAGTTGCAGGCACTCGGCCAGATCGCCGCACAGATTCAGACGCAATCGATGGTTATTACGTATTCCGAAACATTCTGGTTGCTCGGCGTCGCGCTGCTCGCGTGCATTCCGCTCGCATTCCTGCTCAAGAAACCGCAACGTGGCGCGAGCGCCCCGTCCGCAGGTCACTGAAGTTCTTTTGAAACGACCATGAAGGCATTCAGCTCCATTCGTCTCACCCCGTTCGCGCTGGCTGCCGCGCTTGCAAGCGCATTGTGCGCCTGCACTGTTGGGCCCGATTATCACGGTGCGCCGAAAGTAGCGCCTGACGCCACCGCTGCGGCCACGTTCGTGCGTACGCCTGCAAAGGGCATGTCGACCACGCCCGCGCCCAGCCAATGGTGGCTCGCGCTCGGCGATCAGCAGTTGAATACGCTGATCACCGCCGCGTTTGCGCACAACCCGGATCTGCGTGCCGCACAGGCACGGCTGCGCGAATCGCGCTCGCAATTGCAGCAAAAGCGCGCCAACGAACTGCCGAAGGTGTCGGCGGACGCTGCCACGGTGCGCATGCGCGAGCCCGATCTGAGCGCGCTGTCGTCGGCGGATGCGAGCGCTGGCTCGACCGGACGCGGACCGCTGTCGCTCTACACGGCGGGCTTCGACGCATCCTGGGAAATCGATCTGTTCGGCGGCACGCGCCGCGCGGTACAGGCTGCGAGCGCTCAAGCCGATGCTGTGGACGCCGACCTGGCCGACACGCAGGTCTCGCTTGCCGCCGAAGTGGCGCAGGCGTATATCGAACTGCGCGACGAGCAGCAACGCCTCGCCATCGCGCAGCGCACCGCCGATCTGCAACAGAAGATGCTCACGCTCACCGAGCAGCGCCGCGCAGGCGGCACGGCTGCCGATGTCGATGTCGAACGCCTGACCACGCAGGTCGAGAATACGCGCTCCACGCTTACGCCGCTCGCCGCGCAGGTTGAGGTTTCGCTCGATCAGCTTGCCGTGCTCACAGGCAAGGCGCCGGGCGCGCTCGATGCGGAACTGGCGACGCCGCAGGCGTTGCCGCCGCTGCCCGCCAATGTGGCGATTGGCGATCCGGCGACGATGATCCAGCAGCGTCCCGACATCCGCGCGGCGGAGCGCCGTCTTGCGTCGAGCAACGCGGAGATCGGCGAGCATATCGCCGACTTCTTCCCGAAGCTCACGCTGTACGGAGACCTAAGCTATTCGGCAGGCGATCCGGGGCATCTGTTTCGCAAGGCCAATGCGACGTGGCTCGGCGCGCCGTATCTGTCGTGGAACGTGTTCGATTTTGGCCGCACGCTGGGCGCGGTGCATGGCGCAGAGGCATCGCGCGACGAAGCCGACGCGAAGTATGAGAAGGCCGTGCTGGCCGCATTGCAGGACGCGAACGATGGACTATCGCGTTTTGGTTATCAGCGCGAGCATCTGGCGACCTTGCAGAAGGTGCAGACGTCGGCGCAGCGTTCGGCTGACCTGACGCGTCAGCGTTATCGTGCGGGCACGACCACGCTGGTCGATCTGCTCGATACGCAACGTGCGGAATTCTCGGCGCAGCAGGACGTGATTTCCGGGCAGGCGCAATTGCTCAAGGATTTCGTGTCGCTGCAAAAGAGTCTGGGACTCGGCTGGCAACCCTCGGCGGCGTGATATAGACGTATGAGCGTGCGGGCGTGCTCAATCCGGATCGCGGATTGGCACGCCCGTTTTTCATTGATATTGCCGTGCGTGAAAACGAGGCAGGATCAACGGCCGTGCTTCGAAT
>NZ_DASZJJ010000103.1:0-24289 GCF_035948235.1 Paraburkholderia sp.
AAAAGAAAGCCGCTCACACCGCTAGTGTGACGCCGTCCACCTCTATTCGTATAGCGGAGTGGTGACTGGGCATTGATCGCACCTCTCGCCATAAAACGAAGTGACAAAGGACTCATTCATCCCGTTGCTCGCTTCGCTCGCGACGGTTGGGTTTGCGTGGGAAACCAGCAGTACTTCTAACTTTCCTGGGTGGCCGGCAAACAGCCGGTTTGTGGTTATGCCCCACGGGGGCGAAGCGCCCTGGATGTGCCTGCGTCACCACTCCGTTATTGCGCGCGTGATGCGAGCAAGACCAGTCACCACTCCGATATTGGGCAAGTGGTGGACGGCGTCACACTGGCGGTTTGAGCGGCTTTCTTTTGCCTACTTTTCTTTGCCGCTGCAAAGAAAAGTAGGTGCCGCCCCGCACAGGGGCAACGCTAATAGACCGACACGATCACAAGGAAATGCCAACGGTTTTCTATAGCCCGAAACTACCGCCCCGCCGACAAAATCCTCCCAACACAAGCCCCAAACCCAACCCGATACCCATCCCCCTGACACCAGCCAGCAAGCGTCAGCTCATCACCATCCTCGATAAACGCACGCGTCCCGCCGGACTTCAAAGCAAGCGGCTTCTTACCGTTCCAAGTAAGCTCCAGCAAGCTACCAAACGAATCCTCCGTCGGCCCCGATATCGTCCCGGAACCCATCAAATCACCCACCCGCGTATTACAGCCAGCAACGGTGTGATGCGCAAGCTGCTGCGCCATCGTCCAGTACATATGCCGGAAGTTGGTCCGCGAAATCGTCGTCGCCTCATCAGCGCCGTCAGGCCGCAACAACACCTCCAGCGCGATATCGAAAGCATGATTCCCCGCATGCCGCAGATACTCCAGCGGCTGCGGCTCCTGCACCGGCTGAGCAACGCGGAACGGCTCCAGCGCATCAAGCGTCACGATCCACGGCGAGATCGTCGTCGCGAAAGTCTTGGCGTTGAAAGGCCCAAGCGGCACATATTCCCATTGCTGGATATCCCGCGCGCTCCAGTCGTTGAGCAGCACCATCCCAAAGATATGCGCCTCGGCATCCTCACAGGCGATCGGCTCGCCCAGCGCATTGCCGCGCCCGACGATAAACCCGGTCTCCAGCTCGATATCGAGCTTGCGGCACGCACCAAACACCGGACGATCCTGATCAGGCAACTTCAGTTGACCATTGGGTCGACGCACCGGCGTGCCGCTCACCACCACCGACGATGCCCGGCCGTTATAACCGATCGGCATTTCAGACCAGTTCGGCAACAGCGCATTCTTAGGATCGCGAAACATTGATCCAACATTGGTCGCGTGCTCTTTTGACGAATAGAAGTCCGTATACCCAGGAATCTCCACAGGCAGATGCAGCTTCGCATCGGCGAGCTTCACGAATGCGCGTGCCCGCAATGCGGCGTCGTCGCGCAGCGCTGCCGTGTCCTTCGCAAGCAGCGACGAAAGCTGTACGCGCACACTGCGCCACGCATCGCGCCCAAGCGCAATGAAGTCGTTCAACGCGGCACGCGCAAACACGTTCTCACGCGCTCCGGCAGGCAAACCCAGCAGTCCCGCGTCGTGCAGCGCAGCCAGATCCACGACCTGATCGCCAATCGCCACGCCCACGCGCGCATGCGTCTGCTGCGCGGTGCTGAACACGCCGAACGGCAAGTTCTGAATCGGAAAATCGCAAGCGGCGTCGTTCGCGCTATCGATCCAGCTTTTGCGCTGCGGATCGAGCGTCGCCTGCAAATCGCGAGTGTTGGGGTTGTTCATCGCTGCTCCGGATTGAAGTGTTTCTTGAGGCCTTGCCAGCACTCGTAGTAATGCGCCTGCAGCTGGCTCGTTTCGAGCGCGTAGCGCGTCGGACGGATCAGCGTGCGGGTCTCGAACATGAACGCCATCGTGTCGCCAACCTTGTGCGGTTTGCTCGTATCGGCGTTCGAGGCTTTTTCGAATGTTTCGGCATCCGGGCCGTGGCCCGACATGCAGTTGTGCAGGCTCGCGCCGCCCGGCACGAAGCCTTCGGCCTTGGCGTCGTAGACACCGTGCACCAGGCCCATGAATTCGCTCGCGACGTTGCGGTGATACCAGGGCGGACGGAAGGTGTTCTCGGCCGCCAGCCAGCGCGGCGGGAAGATCACGAAGTCGATCGCGTCGACGCCCGGCGTGTCCGTCGGCGAATGCAGCACCAAAAAGATCGACGGGTCCGGATGGTCGTAGCTGATCGAACCGATCGTGTTGTAGCGGCGCAGGTCGTACTTGTAGGGCGCATAGTTGCCGTGCCACGCCACCACGTCCAGCGGTGAATGGCCGATGTCCGCGCGCCAGAGCTGGCCACCCAGCTTCGTAACGAGTTCGAACTGCCCTTCGCGGTCTTCATAAGCCGCGACCGGGGTGAGGAAGTCGCGCGGATTCGCCAGCCCATTCGAGCCGATCACGCCCAGATCCGGCAGTCGCAATAGCGCGCCGAAGTTCTCGCAGATATAGCCGCGCGCCTCGCCATCGGGCAGCTCGACCGCGAAGCGCACGCCGCGCGGAATCACCGCGATCTCGAACGGTTCGATGTCGAGCTTGCCCATCTCCGTCGCAATCGAGAGACGCCCCTGCTGCGGGACGATCAACAGTTCGCCGTCGGTGCTGTAGAAGAAGCGGTCCTGCATCGAGCGGTTGGCCGCGTACAGATGGATCGCGCAGCCGCTCATCGACGCCGCCGAGCCATTGCCCGCCATCGTCACCCAGCCGTCGATGAAATCGGTCGGCGCGGTGGGCATCGGCAGCGCATCCCAGCGCAACTGGTTAGGCGGCGTGGGCGGCACATCGCCGAAATCGGCGACGAGGCGTGAGCCTGCCACGTTTTCATTCGCAAGCGGCGTGAAGGGCTGATGCACCGCGCCCGGACGGATGCGGTAGAGCCACGAGCGGCGGTTGTGCGAGCGCGGCGCCGTGAACGCCGTGCCGGACAGTTGCTCGGCGTAAAGGCCGTAGGCGCAACGCTGCGGCGAGTTCTGGCCGGCGGGCAAGGCGCCCGGCAGCGCCTCGGTGGCGAATTCGTTGGCGAAGCCGCTCATGTAGCCATCGTGGCCGTGATCGTGGCCATGAGCGAGCGTGCGCGCCGCCAGTGGCTGCGTCACGTCGGGCAAAGGTGCGTTCATCACTGTCTCTCCATGTTCTCTACGGAATCGGCCAAAGCGCCGCGGCCGTCGCTTGATTTACGAATAGTAAAATGAATTCCGATTAGTGAAATTGCACGTAAACCCTGGGAATGCGCTGTTTTACGGCCGAGCCCCATCTGACAAGCCTTCGCGCGTGGATATCGTTATCACCAATCAGTGCATGCCAGGGCGCGCCGGGCTGCTACCATCAAGCCATGCGGCCCCGTAGCCGCAACCGTTCCTTTTTCCGATTTCCTCGCTCTCTCTTCATCGCGTCATGATCGCTCCGACCATTCCCGAGCTTGTTGCCCGCTCCGCCAGTCATCCTTTTCTCGGCGAGCATCTGGCGATGGGGACCGGCGCGCATCACGCCGAAGCCATCGCACGCCGTCGCGGCGTCGAATTGCTGAGCGCCTACGAGCCGATCTACGACATCAGCGTGCACGGCGGCGCGCAATCGCTCACGGCCGATCTGGCGTCGGCGGCACGCTTTGGCGACGAACTGGGCTTTCAGGCTGTGACGTTGCGCGAAGAAGGCGGCAAGATCGCGCCCTTCGACCCCTTCTCCGATACGCTCGACGACCCGGAACTGGTGGCGCTCGACCGCTGCGTGCGCGCGCTCCATACGATCAACTTTCTCGGCTCGCAGCGGCACGGCCTGTTGTTCCTGCGCGTGCACGAGCGTCTGCTCAAGAGCGTGAAATACGATCACGGACGCCATTTTTCGAACGTGCTGGTGTCGTTCGGGCTCAATCCGGGGCGCGTCGTGATCGAATTGCCGGCGGCGGCGGTCGCGCATCGCACCTTCGTCGGCTATCTGACGAAGAGCTATCAGCGCTACGGCTTTAAGGTGGCAGGCAATCTGCCGAATGCCGGGCAGATCCTGTCGGTGTCGGATATGGCGCGGCTGGACTTCGTGAAGATGGATGCGAGTTCGGCGCTGCGCGATTCGATGGTCAAGCCGCTCGTCAGCTACGCAGCGCGCCTGCGCATTCCGCTGATCTTCAATCGCGTGATGGATATCGCACAGTTCGAGCTATTGCAGCAGTACGACGTGCGCTTCGTGCAAGGGCCGGTGTTCGCTGCGCAGAATATCCCGGCCTGAAAAACAAAACGCCGCGCTTTGTAGCGCGGCGTTCTGCATGCGGGCGAGAAAAATTGCCTGGCTTAGAGGCTGAAGGCTGATTAAAGGCTGATCGGTTCCTGCTCCAGCTCCACGCCGAAGCGCGTACGCACGTCGGCCTGGATCGCACGGGCCAGATCGAGGATATCGTTACCGCACGCACCGCCGCGATTCACGAGCACGAGCGCCTGACGTTCATGCACGGCCGCTGTGCCCAACGCGCGCCCCTTCCAGCCGCACTGGTCGATCAGCCAGCCCGCCGCGAGTTTGACGCGGCCATCGGCCTGTGGATACGAGACCACCTGCGGTTCGCGCACAACGAGCGCGTCGAACTGCTCGGCGTCGATCACCGGATTCTTGAAGAAACTGCCCGCGTTGCCGAGTTCAAGCGGATCGGGCAGCTTGGCGCGGCGCACCGCAACGACGGCATCGAATACGTCGCGCGCATGACGCGCTTGCGACAGTCCGCGTTGCGCGAGTTCGCGCGCGAGATCGGCATAACCAGCGTTGGCGCGCCAGGCCTTGGGCAAGCGGAACGTCACCGATGCGATCACGAAACGCTCGCGCCCTTCGCGTTTGAAAAAGCTGTCGCGATAGCCGAAGTCGCAATCGGCGGCATCGAATTCATAGGCCGTGCCGGTGGCGAGTTCGATCGCCCGCACGCGCGCGCAGCGCTCGGCCATTTCCAGACCGTAGGCGCCGATGTTCTGAATCGGCGCGGCGCCGACCGTGCCCGGAATCAGCGCGAGGTTTTCGAGGCCCGGCATGCCCGCTTCGAGCGTCCACGCCACAAAATCGTGCCAGTTCTCGCCGGCGGCGGCCTCTACATACCAGGCTTCGTCGTCTTCGTGCACCAGGCGCTTGCCCGCCAGCGCGTTCAGCAGCACGAGACCGTCGAAGTCGCGCGTGAACACGACATTGCTGCCGCCGCCCAGCACCAGCGTGGGCAGACCGGCCGCGCGCGGGTCGGCCAGCGCCTTCGTCAGGTCCGCTTCGTGCTCGATGCGGCAGGCCAGACGCGCGCGCACGTCGAAGCCGAAGGTGTTATGCGCGCGCAGCGCATAGCCGGCGGTGAACCAGACGGAAGACGGATTGGCGGACGAATCGGTGGTCGAAGCGACGGACACGAGGGAGGCGGACATCGGAAAAAGGGGCGCAAAGCGCGGAAAGAGTGCCGACGGCGTGAAGCGGCGCAAAAAGCGCTACAGGCCGCGCAGCCTTGGGCAAACCCGGCTGCGCCGGTAAAATGGCGCGATCCGTGATTATAGCGAGTGCGCGGCGCGTCTCAGTAACAGCATCGGCGGTTCGGCACCGCGGCACTCGCACCTTTGGGAGAAAGCAATGCCATCGTTTGACGTCGTCAGCGAAGCCAACATGATCGAAGTGAAGAACGCGATCGAGCAATCCAACAAGGAGATCTCCACGCGCTTCGACTTCAAGGGCTCGGATGCGCGCGTCGAGCAAAAAGAACGCGAGCTGACCGCGTTCGCCGACGACGACTTCAAGCTCGGCCAGGTGAAGGACGTGCTGATCTCGAAAATGGCCAAGCGCAATGTGGATGTGCGTTTCCTCGACTACGGCAAGATCGAAAAGATCGGCGGAGACAAGGTCAAGCAGGTCATCACCGTGAAGAAGGGCGTCTCGGGCGACCTCGCCAAGAAGATCGTGCGTCTCGTCAAAGACAGCAAGATCAAGGTCCAGGCGAGCATCCAGGGCGACGCCGTGCGCGTGACCGGCACCAAGCGCGACGACCTGCAAAGCGTGATTGCCATGCTGCGCAAGGACGTGACCGACACGCCGCTCGACTTCAACAACTTCCGCGACTGATCCAGCCGCACGCCGCTCGATTGCCTGATTGCGACGGGACTATGCGCCCGTCGCGACGAGCGGCATCAATACCTCGCCCGTTTCCAGCAGGGTCTTCAGATTCGACAGGATGCGCGGCCAGCCGCCCGATACGGCCTCGATGAACTTCGAGCCCGGGCGCTCCACCCGGTGCGTGACCGTGAGCCTCACGACTTGCTCCGCCGACTCGATTTCCAGCGTGCAAAGGGAATCGCCCTCTTCGTTCAGCTCCGGACGAAACACATTGCGCCAGCGGATCACGAGCCGATGCGGCTTGTCTGCTGCCACGATTTCGCCCTCATCCGCCACGCGGCCATCGGCGAAATGCAGCGACCATGGCGAGCCCGCCTGCCAGTCGCTTTCCATATGCATGCCGTACCAGTAGCGCTCGGTGAATGCGCGGCTCGTGAGCGCCGTCCAGAGTGCGTCGGGCGTCGAGCGAATATAGGTCACGTAGACGAAAACCGAGTCGCTTGCCGTTGTTGCGTTCGCCTCGCTGTTCATGGCTGTCTCCTTGCGCTTCAAGCGCGTTAAATCGACGAGACGAGCTTCGCGCCGTCATGACCTGCGCTCAAGCTCCTGCTCCAGACGCACGGTGGACCGTTGGCGCAATAGCCCCGTCTGGCGACCCTTTTCCCGGACGATTCTGGCCCGGGCTTTCGCTCTCAGGAGCGCGGTGGCGCGCGTCATGTCCTCCATCCAGACCTTCGAGCCGTATGCGCCGTTGAGCAGCCCCGGCGCCCACACCGCTTCGTCCAGACGCGGAAAATAGATCGACGATCCCGCGCCCCAGATTTCGATTCTCGCCAGTTGCGACGGCGTTGGCCACTTCGCCATGAAGTGGAACTCCTGAATCAGGATGATAGGCACCGCAATGTCTACGCCGTGCGCGTAGGAGATTTCGAGTTTGCGGTTCGTGCGGTTGTAGCGCGCGGCGACCGCGACCGGAACTTTTTCTCCCGCTGCACTGGCGGCGTCAAGTACTTCGGTGCTGAACATGGCCATGATGCGTTTCTCCGTTTGTTGATTTCCAACCATGCCTGGCAAAGGCGACCGACCTCCGGCTTCATCGCTCTGACGAGGCGTTCGAGTACTGGATTGCTCACTCGCGCGCGGCCACGCGGCATCAATGGCCCATCCGGGCAATTGAGATTAAAGACACATGTGCCGTGCGCCCCGTCGACATGGACATGTGCGGGCGGATGATCGGCACTGAAAATCATCACGCGGGAGCCGAGAACGCGAAAAACTGTTGGCATTGGGGCTTCGAAAATAACCGAATGTGGGGTTGCTGGAGCGTCCTGTCCCGCCAAAGCCACAGCCTCTATTTGCGCTGGAGCAAAGCCAAAAACAAACGCGATTGCAGCCCAGCTTAAGCGAACACATCGCGCCTGAAACTTCGGCCAAACGGCCAACGCCAGCCCTTACGACAGGCGAAAAAAAACGGCGCCGCAGCGCCGTTCTTCCACTCCTGATAACCCTCGACACCCCCCTCAATCGAGCTTGAACTGCCCCACCGCCTCCGCGAGATTCACCGCCTGGCTGCGCAGCGCGGCAGCGGCCGCCGTCGATTGTTCGACCAGCGCCGCGTTCTGCTGCACCATCTCGTCGAGCTGGCTCACCGCGCGGTTCACTTCCTGAATGCCGCGCGTCTGCTCGCCCGCCGCGTTCGTCACTTCCGAAATGATGGTCGTCACGTTCGAGACATTCGCCACGATCTCGTCCATCGTTTCGCCCGCGCGGCGCACGAGTTGCGAGCCCGAATTCACGCTCGCCACCGTCGATTCGATCAGCGCCTTGATCTCGCGCGCTGCCTGCGCGCTGCGCTGTGCGAGGCTGCGCACTTCGCCCGCGACCACCGCGAAGCCGCGCCCCTGCTCGCCCGCGCGCGCCGCTTCCACGGCGGCGTTCAGCGCCAGGATGTTGGTCTGGAACGCAATGCCGTCGATCACGCCGATGATGTCGGCGATCTTCACCGACGCCTTCTCGATCGCGCCCATCGTATCCACCACATCGTTGATCACCGCGCCGCCGCGCGACGCCACCGTCGATGCCGAATTCGCCGTGATGTCGGCCTGCTGGGCCGCGTTGGCCGATTGCGCGACCGTCGCCGTGATCTCTTCCATCGACGCCGCGGTTTCCTCGAGGCTCGCCGCCGCCGATTCCGTGCGGCCGGAGAGATCGACGTTGCCCGCGGCGATTTCGTCGCTTGCGGTGCGCACGGACTGGCTCGCGTCACGGATATGGCGCATCACGTCGCGCAGTTTGTCCATGAAGCCGTTGAACGAGCGCGCGATCTGCGCGACTTCGTCGTTGCCGGTAGCCGGCAGGCGCTGCGTGAGATCGCCTTCGCCCGCGCTGATGGCGTCCATCGCGTCGCGCACCGTGGACAGGCGCTTGAACGACACCGAGGTCGCCGCGCCCACCACCAGCGCCGCCACCACGGCGATCACCACCAGCGTAATCAGCGATACGGTGAGCAGCGAGCGCATGCCCGCCAGCGCATCGGCGCGGTCGAACGCAACGATCACGCGCCAGTCCGTGCCCGCAATCGCCTGGGCGCGCATCAGCTTGATGTCGCCGTTCACGTCCACAGGCATCGGCCGGGTCGCCGCAAACAGCGTGGCCAGTTTGTCGGCCGAGAGGCTCGGCGCGACGTCGGTGACGGGTTTGAGCGTGAGCTTGGCGTCGTCGTGCGCGACGATCGCGCCGGTGCTGTCGACCAGCATGCCGAAGCTCGCCGGCGTCGGGTGGATCGAGCGCACGTTGGCGATCACGCTGTCCATCGCCAAGTCGCCGGAAATCACGCCCTTGACCTGACCGTCGCGGATCACGGGCGTGGCGAACGCCACCACCAGCTTGCCGGTGCCCACATCGACGTAAGGCGGCGTCACCACGCCCTTGCCCGCCGCCACCGCCTGCTTGTACCAGGGACGGCCGGTCGGGTCGTAGTCGGGCGGAATACCGGTCGCGTCCGAGAATTTCGCGGTCTTGTCGGCGTAACCCACGTAGACGTTGGTGAAGCCGCCCGCCGTCGCGATCTGCTTGAGCATCGGCACGGGATCGGGTTGCAGCACGGCGTCCTGCAGCGATTCGATCATCTGCGCGTGGGTCGAAACCCAGTCGCCGATGCCTTCGGCATGGCTGTTTTCGACCGCGGTGAGCGTCGCGTCGATCGAATCCTTGTTGTGCGAGTTCGCAACGAAATAGTCGAGCGCGGTATTAGCCGCAAGCGCCACGACGACGATGACGACGCATAGCGCAACGATGCGCGCGCGAATGGTGGAAAACATGGTGGGGAAGCGCCGTGTGGAAGGGTTTGAATCAGACTGCTGAACCGTAGGACCTGCTTGAGCAATGGGTAATCGACTCACGCGTTTACGGCGTCCACGGCGCGCGACTTGAGTAGGGTTTATCGGGGTAGGAAGAAACGCCGAAAAAGGCGCGCGCGCGGCGATGCGCGAGGCATGAAGGGGACAGTTCGATCTGCGATCCCGCGTTAATTAATTCGCAAGGATATCGAAAGAAAAAGCAAAACGGCCCGCACGAATGGCGGGCCGCTGAAAGGGACAATCAGGAACAATCAGGGACAATCGAGGGCAATCAGTCCAGCAAAAAGACCGCGCTTATTTGCTCGCGGCGGCGGCCTTTTTCTTGTCGCCGATACGGCTTTCGGTGCCGTTCATCAGCTTGGTGATGTTGGCCCGATGGCGCCAGAACAGCAGCACGCTCATGGCGAGAATCGCCAGCGCCATCACATGCGCGCCGAACATGAATACGTCGAACAGCGGCGCGAACACCGCAGCCGCGAGCGCCGCCAGCGACGAATAGCGCGTGAAGAACGCGACGATCAGCCAGGTCAGCAGCGTCAGGCCGCCGAGCACCGGATTCACGGCCAGCAGCACGCCCGCGGCGGTCGCCACGCCCTTGCCGCCCTGAAAGCGGAAGAAAACCGGATAAAGATGGCCGAGGAACACGGCGATGGCGGCCAGCGCCACGGCGGTTTCACTTAAGCCCAAGCGCGGCCCGAAATACGCCGCCAGCCAGACGGCGAGCCAGCCCTTGAAGGCGTCGCCGATCAGCGTAAGGATGGCGGCCTTCTTGTTGCCGCTGCGCAGCACGTTGGTCGCGCCCGGATTGCCGGAGCCGTAGGAGCGCGGATCGTCGAGGCCCATCACGGCGCTCACGATCACGGCAAACGAAACCGAGCCGATCAGGTAGGCGGCGACGGCGACTAACAGGTTGTACATGCACGAAACCCGACTGAAGAGGAAGAAGGCGGAACGCAGCGCTACGCGCGCGAAGGCGCTCATTCTACCGAAGCGCGCGCGCCGTTTCGCCCTCAATCCCCGCTATACGGGGCAAAACCAGGGAAATCAGGGAACCGGGGCCGCCGCTTTACAGCGTACTGCCCAGATTCGATCGGAAATCAATCGGCAATCAATCGGCAAGCGCGCACTGCACCGGCTTCGCGCCCAGCAGCGAGGTCAGCACCGCAGGCGCGAGGCTCACGAGATAACCGCGCTTGCCGCCGTTGAGCCAGATCTGGTCGAGTTCGAGGATCGTCGCTTCGACATAGACCGGCATGGCTTTCTTCGTGCCGAACGGCGACGTGCCGCCCACCAGATAGCCCGAATGGCGATTCGCGACTTCGGGCTTGCAGGGCTCGACGCTCTTCGCGCCGATCTGCCGCGCGAGATTCTTGGTGGACACCTTGTGATCGCCGTGCATGAGGACGATCAGCGGCCTGGCGCGTTCGTCCTCCATCACCAGCGTCTTGACCACGCGATGCTCGTCCACGCCGAGCTGACGCGCGGATTCTTCCGTGCCGCCGTGATCGACGTACTCGTAGGGATGCTCGCCGAACGCGACGCCCGCGCGGCGCAGCATTTGCGTGGCGGGCGTTTCGGAGACGTGTTTCGATTTGCTCATGGCGCGCATTTTAATGTGCAACTGCGCTGGCCGTGTGCGCGCTGGGCAGGCGCGCCGCGCGTGAATCGCACGTTATCCGCGCGGATGATGCTGCGCGTGCAGCAGGCGCAGTCGCTCGCGCGCGACGTGCGTGTAAATCTGCGTGGTCGAAATATCGCTATGGCCGAGCAGCAGTTGCACCACGCGCAGGTCCGCGCCGTGATTGAGCAGGTGCGTCGCGAAGGCGTGCCGCAGCGTGTGCGGCGAAAGCGGCGCGTGCACGCCTGCATGCAACGCGTGGCGCTTGATGATGTGCCAGAACTGCTGGCGCGTCATGCCCTCGGCGCGCGCGGTGACGAACAGCGCGTCGCTCGTGCGTGGGCCAAGCAGCGCGGGCCGCGCTTCGCGCAGATATTGTGTGATCCACGCCGAAGCCTCTTCCCCAAACGGAATCAGCCGCTCCTTCGAGCCCTTGCCGAGCACGCGCACCACGCCTTCGTTCAGCCCCACCTCGACGGTCTTGAGCGTGACGAGTTCGGTCACGCGCAGGCCGCTCGCGTACATCAGTTCGAGCATGGTGCGATCGCGCAGGCCCAGCGGCGTGGCGACGTCGGGCGCGCCGAGCAGCGCCTCGACCTGGGCTTCGGTGAGCGTGGTGGGAAAGCGCGGCGCCTGCTTCGCCGAGCGGATGCGCACGGTCGGGTCGGCGCTCACGCGCTGCTCGCGCAATCCCCAGCCGTAATAGCGGCGAAACACCGAAAGACGCCGGTTCGCCGAGGTCGATTTGTCGTCCTTACGGCGCGCGCTGTAGGCGATCAGGTCGTCTTCCTGCACCGCGTCGAGATCATGCTCGCGCGCGTGGGCCAGCCATTGCGCGAACAGGCGCAGATCGCGCCGGTAAGCGTCGAGCGTGTTGCGCGAAAGATTGTGCTCGAGCCACATGGCGTCGCAGAACGTGTCGATAGCGAGCTGGCTCGCGGCGAGCGCCTGCACGGCGGCAGGTGTGAGCGCGGCGTCTTCGGCAACGCCGGCCGGTTCATCGGCGAAGGCGTCTTCGTGGTCGTGGTCGTCCGCGAAATCTTTGTCGGGCGTGTCGTCTTCGTGTATCTCGTGCTGATCGTTCATGTCGTTCCAGTCTTGCGCGGCGCTCAGCGAATTGTGACGCCCTCGTGTGCGAGCAGCCAGCGCTTCACGTCGCGGAAAAAACCATCGCCGCCGTGGTGCGAAAAGCCACCGATGCCGCTCGCCGATACCACGCGATGGCACGGAATCACAATCGGAAAGTAGTTCGAGCCGCAGGCCTGCCCCACCGCGCGCGCGTTGATGGTGCCCACGCGCTTTGCCAGTTCGCCATAGGTCAGCACGCTGCCGAGTTCAATCGCGCAGATGCCGTCCCACACGCGGCGCTGAAACTCCGTGCCAAGAGGCGCGAGCGGCAGATCGAAGGGCGCGGCCGCATCGTCGAGATAGCGTGCGATCTGCGCGCAGGCGCGCTCGGCCAGCGCGGAATCAGGCGCGAGACCCGGCGTGTCGCCCGGCAGATAGACGATATCGCGCACGCCGTCCTCGCCCGTGACGATGCCAACCTTGCCGAACGGCGCGTCGATTACAGCGTTGTAGTTGCGCGGCGCGATCTTGCGCAGCGCCTGCGGGCTGGGCGCGCGCTCGGGCTTTGCGGCGGGCACATGCGCGGCTTCGCGCATCGCCGCGTCTTGCGCGTCGTCCCACAGTGAATACGATGCCGATGCCTTCATCATCGCCGCTCTCCTTGAATTTGCGTGACGCTTGCGGGTCGCCGGGGTCAACTTACGGCTCAGGCCGCTTCCAGCGCCCACGCCACATGTTCGCGCACAATCGCCGATTCGTCATGCGCGCGCTCGCGCAGCGCCGCCACGATGGCCTCGCGCTTCTCCGGCGCAACATTGGCTGCCGCGTTGCGCAGCGCATTGCCCATCGCCACAGCGATGTTGCGCGACCAGCTTTCATAACCGATACGCCGGATCGCACTACCCTGCATGCGCTCGTCGAACTGCGCTGCGCTCCAGCCGAACAGCTCGACCAGACTCGCGCGGTCGAGCCCATGACGCACATCGAAATCGGCCACCGGCGCGGCCTGCGCAAATTTGTTCCATGGACACACGAGCTGGCAGTCGTCGCAGCCATACACGCGATTGCCAATCTGCTCGCGCATGTCCAGCGGAATGCTGCCCTTGAGTTCGATCGTCAGATAGGAAATGCAGCGCCGCGCATCGACGCGATACGGGCCGGTGATCGCGCCAGTGGGACACGCGTCGATGCAGCGCGTGCAACTGCCGCAATGTGCGCCGGGCGTTTCTGGTGCGGCGGAAGCGGGATCGTCGGCGTCGGTCGGCAGCGGAATATCGACGTAAATCTCGCCGAGGAAAAACAGCGAGCCCGCGTCGCTTTGCAGCAGCAGCGTGTGCTTGCCGCGCCAGCCGATGCCAGCCTTTTGCGCGAGTTCCACTTCCAGCACGGGCGCGGAATCGGTAAAGACGCGAAACCCGAATGCGCCGATTTCCGCTTCGATACGCTCGGAAAGCTGCTGCAGGCGCGCACGCATGACCTTGTGATAGTCGCGGCCACGCGCGTAGATCGATACGACCGCCGCGTGCGGGTCGGCCAGACGCGCATGCTCGCCGCGACGCCAGTCTTGCGACGGGCTTTCGGACATTTCGGGCAACTTTCCCGCTGCATTCGCAGCGGCCGTGCCATCGAGCGTCGAGGCCGGTAAATACGCCATGCGGGCCGTGATGACACGTCGCGTACCGGCCACAAGCTCGGCTGGCCGCGCGCGTTTCATGCCATGTTTGGCCATATAATCCATCTCGCCGTGGCAGCCCGCTTCGAGCCATTCGGCGAGTCCCGCCTCGGCATGGGACAGGTCGGTGTCGCTGATACCGATCGCACCGAACCCAAGCTCCCGCCCCCATGCGCGAATGCGCGCCGCGAGCGCGGCCAGCGCCGCATCGTCGAGTGCAGCAGCCGGCTCGCGAGCCGCCGCGTCAGCGCCCGACGCCATATTCGACGCCGCGTCCGACGGATTCGATGCGCTCGCTGCGTTCAATGTGTGCGCCTCGTTCGAGGGGGAAAGCAAGGGGTTCATCACGCCATTTTACGAGAATGCCCGACACGCCCGAACAGCACCACGCGAGCTTGCCCGCCACGCCCTCTCTGCTTGAACGCCGCTTCGAGCTCGCGGACGAAACCGCCACCGATGCGTTCGGCGCACGCTTCGCGCACGCGCTCGAAGCCCTGCGCACGCAAGAATCCGGCCAGACGGCGCCTCTTACTCCGGCGTTCCCGGGCCTGCACGTCCAGTTGCTGGGCGATCTGGGCGCGGGCAAGACCTCGCTCGTACGCGCCGCCTTGCGCGCGCTCGGCCATACGGGCCGCGTGCGCAGCCCCACTTATACGCTCGTCGAACCCTACACGGTGCGCGACGACGCTGCGGGCGGGGAACTCCAGCTCTATCACTTCGATCTGTATCGTTTCAGCGACCCGGCCGAATGGGCCGACGCCGGCTTTCGCGAGTATTTCGCGCAAGGCGCGGTCTGTCTCGTCGAATGGCCGCAACGCGCGGGCGGCCTGCTCGGCGTGCCGGACCTCGTGTTCCACCTCGAACCCGGTCTAAACGGTGAAGGCCGCGTGCTCACCGCGTACGCATACAGCGCATCAGGAAAGGCATGTCTAGAAAGATGTTAATCAAACCGTTCCGCTCGATCGAATCGGCCGCCACCGCCACGCACAACTGGCGGCGCCGGCAGATCCTGAAAGCGGGCGCGTCGTCGCTGGTGCTGGGTCTGGCCGCAGCCGTCCCGGGCCTCGCGCGGGCAAGCTCGGTGATGGGCGTGCGGGTGTGGCCCGCGCGCGACTACACGCGCGTCACCATCGAGTCGGATCAGCCGCTCGCGACCACGCAAACGCTGCTGCAAAACCCCGATCGTCTCGTCGTCGATCTGAGCGGCCTTGACCTCGACGATGCGCTGAAGAACCTCGTCTCCAAGATCACGCCGAACGATCCGCAGATCCAGGCCGTGCGCGTCGGGCAGTATCAGCCGCACGTGGTGCGCATGGTGTTCGACCTGAAGGGATCGGTGAAGCCGCAGGTGTTCACGCTGCAGCCGGTCGGCTCGTACAAGTATCGGCTCGTGTTCGACCTCTACCCGGCCGTCGCGCCCGACCCGCTGATGGATCTGCTCGCGCAGACCGAGCGCAAGCAGCAGCAGCTCGACGCCCATCAGGCAATGCGTGACAGCGCGCCGCCCACGCCTTCGACGCTGGCCGGCCCCAACACGCCGCCCGCGCACGACAACAGCGAAGCCTTCTTCGACCGCTACGCGCAGAACGACGGCACGCCATCACCCAGGCCCACGCCGTCGGTGCCGCCGGTCATCGCCAGGCCGAAGCCCGCGCCGAAGCCGCCCGTGGTCGCCCAGAACAATGGCGACAATTCCGGCAAGGACAGCGGCAAGGACGACGACAACTACGGCTTCACCGCGCCGAAGTCGAACAAGGGCGGCACCACGCGCCTGCTCACCGTGGCGATCGACCCGGGCCACGGCGGCGAGGACCCGGGCGCGATCGGCAGCGGCGGCACTTACGAGAAGCACATCGCACTCGACATCGCCAAGAAGCTGCGCGCGAAAATCGACGCCCAGCCCAATATGCGCTCGATGATGACGCGCGACGCCGACTTCTTCGTGCCGCTGAACGTGCGCGTGCAAAAGGCGCGCCGCGTGGGCGCGGACCTGTTCGTATCGATCCACGCCGATGCCTTCACGACGCCTTCCGCGCGCGGCTCGTCGGTATTCGCGCTCTCGGAGCACGGCGCGTCGAGCGCCGCGGCACGCTGGATGGCGAACAAGGAAAACTCGTCGGACCAGATCGGCGGCATCAGCGTGCAGACGGCGGACGCCGCCGTGAACCGCGCGCTGTTCGATATGTCGACCACTGCGCAGATCCGCGATTCGATGCGCTACGGCAACTTCGTGCTCAACGAAGTGGGCGAGATCAACCATCTGCACAAGGGTTCGGTCGAACAGGCGGGTTTCGCGGTGCTCAAGGCGCCCGATATCCCGTCGATCCTCGTGGAGACCGCCTTCATCAGCAATCCCGAGGAAGAGTCGAAGCTCAACGACGACGCCTATCGCGACAAGATGGCCAACGCCATTCTCAAGGGCATCAAGCGCTATTTCGCGGCCAACCCGCCGCTGGCGAAGAACCGCATGACGTAAGCACGCGCCTGCCTCGCGTAAAAAACGCCGCGCACCCTGCTGGATGCGCGGCGTTTTTCATGGCGCGGCGGCGTTACGTACGCGCAGCCGCAAAGCGCTGCTTCACCCAGCCACCGAACACGTTCACCACCAGCCCCGCCATCACGAGCGCGGCGCCGCCCACCTGCGCAACCGTCAGGCGCTCGCCGAGCGCTAGCGCCGCCGAAGCCAGCCCGACAATCGGCACGAGCAGCGAGAACGGCGCCACCTGGCTGGCCGGATACTTCGAAAGCAGGCGGCTCCAGAGGCTGTAGCCGAGGATCGTAGCGATAAACGCCAGATAGACGATGGCGCCGATGGACGGCATGCCGATGCCGGTGAGCGCAGTTTCGATGCGCTGCGGCCCTTCCATGAAGTACGACAGCACGAAGAACGGCAGCGGCGGAATCAGGCTGGCCCACACCACGAGGCCGACCAGGTCGATCTTGCCCACCTTCTTCGTGACGATATTGCCGAGCGCCCACATGCAGGCCGCGCACAACGTCAGCACGAAACCCGCTACGGTCATGGCCTGCGCGCCTGCGCCACCTGCGCCACCCGCGCCCGTCGATTGCAGCCCGATCAGCGCCAGGCCGCCCGCCGCGATCAAAAGGCCGATCACGTTCTGCGCGCGAAAGCGCTCGCCGAGGAAAAACGCCGCGAACACCAGCGTGAAGAACGCCTGCGCCTGCAGCACCACCGAGGCGAGACCGGCGGGCATGCCCACATACATCGCTGTAAAAAGGAACGCGAACTGGCCGAACGAGATAGTCGCGCCATAGGCGAACAGCCAGCGCAGCGGCAGCTTCGGGCGTTTCACGAACAGCACCGCCGGGAACGCGGCCAGCGTAAAGCGCAGTGCGCCGAGCAGCAACGGCGGCACGCCGTGCAGGCCCACCTTGATCACGACAAAATTCACGCCCCACGCGAGCACCACGACCAGCGCGAGCAACAGGTCCTTCGGCGACATCCCCAGCTCCGTTATTGTTCTGTCGAATCTGTAAGTTTAGCGGTTGCATCGCTCACGCGCCGGGCGCCCTCTTACACGGGCTTAACCGCACGCCGTCAGAGCGGGCGTTAGAATGAGCGCCTGTCCGCGCGGCGAGAGTTCAGTGCGTACTTCGCCGCCATGGGCCCCACATTCGTATTCGTACCGTCCGGTTCATCAAGGAAGCGTCCATGTCCTCATCGATCAAAGCGGTCCTCAAGCCTCACCAGCGCGATATCGGCAATCTCTACGTGCGCCGCGTGCTGCCCGCGATGGCCGCGCGCCTCGTCGGGCCGTTCATCTTTTTCGACCATATGGGTCCGGCGGCGCTCGCGCCTGGTGCGGGCGTCGATGTGCGCCCGCATCCGCATATCGGGCTGGCCACCGTTACGTATCTGTATGAGGGCGCGCTGATGCACCGCGACTCCCTCGGCTCGAATCAGAAAATCCTCCCCGGCGACGTCAACTGGATGACGGCGGGACGCGGCATCGTCCATTCGGAGCGCACGCCCGACGAAAACCGCGCCACCGGCCTGACCATGCACGGCATTCAGACCTGGGTGGCGCTGCCGCTCGAACACGAAGACACCGATCCCTCGTTCTTCCACCACGAAGCGGCCACGCTGCCCAAGGTCGAGCGCAACGGCGTGTCGATGTGCGTGATCGCGGGCACGGCGTTCGGCGCGACCGCGCCGGTCAAAACCTTCTCCGGCACGCTTTATGTGGCTGCCGATTTCGCGCCGGGCAGCGCCATCGCGCTGGATTCGGAGCACGAGGAGCGCGGCGTGTATCTGGTCGAAGGCGATCTCGCGATCGACGGCACGCCGCTCGAACAGCACACCATGGCCGTGCTGGTGCCCGGAGAAACCGTCACGCTTGCCAGCACGAACGGGGCGCGCGTAATGCTGCTGGGCGGCGAAAAGCTGGAAGGCGAGCGTTTTATCGAGTGGAATTTCGTGGCTAGCTCGCGCGAGAAAATCGAAGCCGCGAAGGCTGCATGGACGCGTCAGGAAATGGGGCAGGTGCCCGGCGAGACGGAATGGATTCCGCTGCCCGAGAAAAAGCCCGCGCACTGATGGCGCAAAGCTGGCGCATTGAAGCCAGGCGTTTCGCCCCCATCTGACGCGCAAGACGGAATTTTCCTAACGAGGACGCAATGGATACCACTCTGGCCACTTTTGAAAAGGACGTGATCGAGGCGTCGGCGCTCGCGCCCGTGCTGGTCGACTTCTGGGCGCCGTGGTGCGGCCCGTGCAAGACGCTGGGCCCGATGCTCGAAAAGCTCGAGGCCGAATACGCGGGCAAATGGAAGCTCGTGAAGGTGAACGTCGACGAAAACCAGGAACTGGCCGCGCACTTTCAGGTGCGCAGCATTCCGCACGTGGTCGCGTTCGCGGATCGTCAGGCCGTTGACCAGTTCATCGGCGTGCTGCCGGAAAGCCAGCTGCGCGGGTTCCTCGACCGCCTGATCCCGGATTCGGCCGAAGCCTCGCGCGCAGCCGCCCAGCAAGCACTCGCCGAAGGCCGTCGCGAAGATGCCTACGAAGCGCTGCAGGCCGCGCTCGCCTACGATCCGGGCTTCGACGAAGCGCGCATGGACCTGATCGAACTGCTGCTCGCCGACAACCGCGCCGACGACGCGCACAAGGAAGTCGAGCTGCTCTCGCCCAAGACCACGCAGGGCATCGATGCGCGCTTTAACGCGCTCAAGACGCGCCTGGACGCGCTGGACGCCGCCGCCGACCTGCCGCCGACCGACGCACTGGATGCGCAGGTGAGCGCGCATCCCGACGATCTCGAAGCGCGTTTCGACCTGGCGAGCGCACTGATCGCGCGGCGCAAGTACGCCGGGGCGCTGGAGCATTTGCTGGAGATCGTGAAGCGCGACCGCACGTTCCGCGACGACATCGGCCGCAAGACCATGCTGTCGGTGTTCGATCTGGCCGAACATCAGCCGCAACTGGTCAGCGAATGGCGACGCAAGCTGAGCGCGACGCTGAATTGAGCCGACTGAGTTAGTACAAGGTAGAAAGCCCGCGAACGACGCGGGCTTTTTTCTGGACGAGCGTTGAATTGCGCTTAGCCGGGACGGGTCTTGCGGCTATGTCTGCCGCTGTGTCTCACGTCGCTCACGCCTCGCAACGTAGCGCCTGAACAGGTAGGAAAGCGCCTCCACGCTGCCGAACGTAACGGCCGCAATGATCAGCATGCCGTAGTTTTGCGAAAAACTCTGGACCAAGTTTGTCATCATAAATAGAGGCTCAATGCATTATCCGATACTACATCGGGCTGCAGTCCATCTGCGCTATGCGCAGAAGGCGCGAGCATCAAACGCTCTATGAGATCAAATCCGCCACGCGCCACCACCGCTCAACGCGAATTCGCCTGATGCGCCATCGCGCGCAGCACATATGCCGCCGCCGCAAAACCAAAACTCGCGGTCACGCACACGCTCGAACCAAAGCCCGCGCAATTGAGCCCCACCGGACCTTGATGGCCAGGCGACGTCGTCACGTGCTCCGCCTCGTTATCGACATCGCACACCGCCGCTTCCGGATAGATCAGCGGTTCGTCCGAATACACCGCGCTCACCTTGAAGCGCGCCTTCGGGCCGCGCGGAAAGCCGTGGTGCTTGCGCAGTTGCCCGCGCACCTTGGAAAGCAGCGGGTCCTGGATCGTGAGCGCGAGATCGTCGATGCGAATGCGCGTCGGGTCCAGTTGACCGCCCGCGCCGCCCACGGTGATGAGCGGCACGCGATGCTCGACGCACCAGGCGATCAGCGCGGTCTTGGTGCGCACGCTGTCGATTGCGTCCACCACGTATTCGAAGCCGCTGCCCAGCAGCGCATCGAAGTTCGACGGTTCGACGAAATCCTCCACGAGCCGCACGTCGCAATCGGGGTTGATGAGCTTGATGCGCTCGGCCATCGCCTCGACCTTGGGCTTGCCGTAGTTGCCGTCGAGCGCGTGGATCTGGCGGTTGGTGTTGCTCTCCGCCACGTTGTCGAGGTCGATCAGCGTGAGCGTGCCGATCGCGCTGCGCGCCAGCGCCTCCGCGACCCACGAGCCCACCCCGCCGATGCCGATCACCGCAACGTGCGCGCGCTCGAACGCGTCGAGCGCGGGTGCGCCGTAAAGCCGCGCCACGCCGCCGAAGCGGCGGGCCCTGTCGGCAACATCGTGCGCGTCTGGCGCGGTAATATCGGCTGAACCGGCCGCAGGCGGGAACGAAGCGGTCGATGTGATCGAAGCGGAAAGCGGTGTACTGGACATGACGGTAGTCAATCAAAAGCGCGGAAACGGACCGGTTGCTCACTGTCACGGCCCTGGCAAGACCCGTATTTTGCCTGATCGCGCATCATCAGGCTGAACGGAGGCCGCGCTGCCCGCGCGCTGCATCCGGCCCCGCATTCCGGTTTTTTCTGGTTATACTCATCCGCACTGAAGCGTCTGCATAAAACATGACCTCCCTCGCCGATCTCCGCAAGAACTACTCGCTCGGCTCGCTCGACGCCGCCGACGTCGACGCCGATCCGATCCGCCAGTTCCAGACCTGGTTCGCCCAGGCCCTCGACGCGCAACTGCCCGAACCCAACGCGATGACCGTCGCCACCGTCGACGCCGAAGGCCGTCCGGCCGCGCGCATCCTGCTGATCAAGGGCGTGGACGAGCGCGGCTTCGTGTTCTTCACCAACTACGACAGCCGCAAGGGCCACGAACTGACGGCCAACCCGCACGCCGCGCTGCTGTTCCACTGGATCGAACTGGAACGTCAGGTGCGTATCGAAGGGCGCGTCGAGAAAACCAGCGAGGCGGAAAGCGACGCCTACTTCCAGTCGCGCCCGCTGGGTTCGCGCATTGGCGCTTGGGCGTCGGAGCAGAGCGCGGTGATCGACAGCCGTACGCAGCTCGAAGCGCGCGAACGCGAAATCAGCGCACAGTACGGCGATGCGCCGCCGCGCCCGCCGCACTGGGGCGGCTACCGCGTCGTGCCGAGCGTCATCGAGTTCTGGCAAGGCCGTCCGTCGCGGCTGCACGACCGCATCCGCTACACGCGCGAGCCCGCGCAAGCCGGCGCCGCCTGGCGCATCGAGCGGCTAGCGCCCTGATCCTGGTTCAAGCGGCGCGCCTGCCGGGTGCGCCGCCGCTTTACCCGCACTTTCTGAAGTATCCGCAATATCCGCAGTAACCAGCCTCACCCGCATCACCCGATTCATGCGCCCCGCCCTGCGCGGTACGACGCGATATGACGGCGCCAATCGGCTTTGCCTCGTTTTTGGTACTACGCATCGCAATTCGCTTTTGTCTTTCTGCGGCTTGAGCCGTTTAATCGACACGGAGAGAAACGCATGTTCTGGGAGAAAAAACTCGCACAGTGGGTCGACGAAGTGCGCAACAAGGCCAATCTGCCCGCGCGGCTCGTGCTCTGGAGCGGCCAGCAATACGATTTCGGCCACTTCGCCGCGCCGCAGGTCACGCTCAAGGTCAATAGCGCATCGGCGCTGCCGCTTCTGCTCGAACCGAGCCTCGACAATCTCGGCGAGGCCTACGTGAAGGGCAAGATCGACATCGAAGGCAAGGTCGCCGACATCATCAACATCGGCTACTCGCTCGCGCGCAGCACGGTCACCAGCGCCAGCAAGCTCGCGCGCGTGCGCCGCTACTTCACGCACTCGAAGAGCACCGACCGAAAAGCCATCCAGTATCACTACGACGTCTCGAACGAGTTCTACAAGCTCTGGCTCGACGAGAACATGGTCTATTCCTGCGCGTACTTCGAGAACGGCGATGAAGACCTCGCCACCGCGCAGCTCAAGAAGATCGACCACATCCTCACCAAGATCCAGCTCAAGGAAGGCCAGACGCTGCTCGATATCGGCTGCGGCTGGGGCGCGCTGGTGCTGCGCGCGGCGCAGAAGTTCGGTGCGCGCTGCGTGGGCGTGACGCTCTCGCAGAACCAGTTCGATCTGGCCACGCAGCGCGTGAAGGACGCGGGGCTCGCGGACCGCATCGAAATCCGTCTGCAGGACTATCGCGACGTGCAGGGCCAGTTCGACCGCATCACGAGCGTGGGCATGTTCGAGCATGTCGGGCGCAAGAATCTGCCCGGCTACTTCACGAAAGTGCGCGAACTGCTGGCCGACGACGGCATCGCCATGAACCATGGCATCACCTCGTCGGACGCCGAAAGCGGCGAGACGGCGCTGGGCGGCGGCGAGTTCATCGACCGCTACGTGTTCCCCGACGGCGAGCTGCCGCATATCAGCCTGGCGCTTGAGGCGGCGCAGCGCGGCGGGCTGGAGGCGGTTGACGTGGAGAGCCTGCGCCGTCACTATGCGCACACGCTCGACCTCTGGGCCGATAACTTCGAGGCGCGCGCCGAAGAAGCGAAAAAACTCGTCGACGACGAGAAGTTCCGCATCTGGCGCGTCTATCTGGCGGGCTGCGCCTACGCGTTCGAGCACGATGACGTATCGATTTACCAGATCGTGTGCCGCAAGGCCGGCCGCAGCGCGACGACGCTGCCCTGGTCGCGCCGTTATATGTACGAGAAGCCGCTTTGATGCGCGCGTCGCGAGTGAGGCGGGCGGTTTTCTTCTGACTTGTCTGATTTTTCTGATCCGGCGCCCTCACTCGCCACTTTGATGCCTGCATGAACGAACGCGACGACGGCCTTTTCGGGGCGCTGGACAATGAGGATTTAGCTTCGAAGCAGCGTGCCTCGCGCGCTGCGCCGCGCATGCCTTCAAAACGCGCCGCGCCCGCGGAACGCCTGGTCGAAGCCCAAACCGATCTGTTCGGTTTCGTGCCGCCTGAGCCGCCGCCGAAGCGCTCCGGGCGCGCCCAGGCGCCTGAAGCGGATTCAGCCAACGCCCAAAGCCCGACCGAGTCGCCGAAAGATACCGCCCCGAAACGCCGCGCGCGTGGCGTGCTGCCCGCCTCGCCCTCTCAGGATGTGCTCGATCTGGCCGCCGATCTGCCCGGGAGCGTGCGCCTGGGCACCTCGTCGTGGTCGTTTCCGGGCTGGAACGGCATCGTCTACGGCGACGACTACAGCAACTCGAAGCTCGCGCGCGATGGCCTTACGGCCTATGGCGCGCATCCGCTGCTGCGCTCGGTGAGCATCGACCGCTCGTTCTACGCGGCGCTCACCGTGACCGACTATCTGCGTTACGCGCAGCAGGTGCCGGACCACTTCCGCTTCATCGTGAAGGCCCCCGCGCTGATCACCGATGCGAGCGTACGAGGCGATCGCGGCGAGCCGGTCTCGGCCAACCCGTGCTTTCTGAACGCCGATCTCGCCGCGCGCGATTTCGTCGAGCCGTGCCTCGCAGGCCTAGGCAGGAAAGCGGGCGCGCTGGTGTTCCAGTTTCCGCCGCTGCCCGATCAACTGCTCGCCGATCCAACCGTGTTCGTCGAGCGGCTGTCGGCTTTCCTGGCTGCGCTGCCGCCGTTGCCGGCCCCCGCCGACGACGCCGCACCGGGCGACGCGACCTGCTACGCCGTCGAGATCCGCGACGGCATCCTGCTCACGCCGCGTTTCGTGCGCGCGCTGCGCGCCGCAGGCGTGCGCTACTGTGTCGGACTGCACGCGCGCATGCCCGACCCGCTGCGCCAGGCGGCAGCCCTGGCGCTGATGGACGGCGAAGCGCCCGCCGGCCCGCTGATCGTGCGCTGGAGCCTGCACAGCGGCTTCAAGTACGAGCAGGCCAAGGCGCGCTACGAACCGTTCGACAAGCTCGTCGACGAAGATCCGCACACGCGCGACACGCTTGCCGAACTCGCCGCGCGCTACGCGATCGCCGGCCAGCCGGTGCTCATCACGACCAACAACAAGGCGGAAGGATCGGCGCCGCTCACCTGCCAGAAGCTCGCCCGCGCGATCGCCGACGAAATGGCGCGCCTGCGCTCGGAAGTGGAAGGAGAAGCGGAAGGAGAAGCAGAAGGGGCCGACGAGTCATAAAAAAGCGGCGGGGGGGGGT
>NZ_DASZJJ010000104.1:0-42434 GCF_035948235.1 Paraburkholderia sp.
CGCGAATGCTAAACTGCGCGGGGACCGGATCAGTCGCAATGCAGCAACGAACATCCAGCAACGCCTCTGGGTTCCGCCCCCAAGCCGGTTTAGAATAGCGCTCGTTTTTTCCGCCTCAAACGGATCTCCGCGTATATGACAACTAACACGCACGTGGCCAAACAGCCGCTACCCTCACTCGC
Source organism: Paraburkholderia sp. (assembly GCF_035948235.1). Classification (GTDB taxonomy): domain Bacteria; phylum Pseudomonadota; class Gammaproteobacteria; order Burkholderiales; family Burkholderiaceae; genus Paraburkholderia. The sequence goes on from NZ_DASZJJ010000104.1 coordinate 183, forward strand.
CGTAGCGGCTATCGGCGTGGTGTTCGGCGACATCGGCACGAGTCCGCTGTACTCCCTCAAAGAGGCGTTCAGCCCCGCCCACGGCATTCCGCTTAACGACACTTCCATCCTCGGCGTCATTTCGCTGCTGTTCTGGGCGATCGTGATTGTCGTCAGCATCAAGTACGTGCTCCTCGTGATGCGCGCCGACAATAACGGCGAAGGCGGCGTGCTCGCGCTCATGGCGCTCGCAATGCGCTCGTTCGATCGCAGGAGCAAGGCGGCCGTGGTGCTCACCGCGCTGGGTATCTTCGGTGCCTGCATGTTCTATGGCGACGCCGTGATTACGCCGGCGATCTCCGTGATGTCGGCGGTCGAAGGCCTCGAACTCGCCGCGCCCAAGCTCACGCATCTGGTGCTGCCGATCACCATGGTGATCCTGATCGCGCTGTTCTGGATCCAGCGCCACGGCACCTCGCTCGTTGGCCGCCTGTTCGGGCCGATCATGGTGCTGTGGTTCGTGACCATTGCCGTGCTGGGTGTCGCCCGCATCGTGCAGCAGCCGGGCGTGATCGCCGCGCTCAATCCGTACTACGCCGTCACCTTCATGGGCGCGCATCTGCTGCAGGCCTACGTGGTGCTCGGCTCGGTCGTGCTGGTGCTGACTGGCGCGGAAGCGCTCTACGCGGACATGGGCCACTTCGGCGCCAAGCCGATCCGCTGCGCGTGGTACACGCTCGTGATGCCTTCGCTCGTGCTCAACTACTTTGGCCAGGGCGCGCTGCTGATGCAGGACCATAGCGCGATCGAAAACCCGTTCTTCCTGCTCGCGCCGGACTGGGCGCTGCTGCCGCTCGTCGTGCTCTCGACGGTCGCGACCGTGATTGCTTCGCAGGCCGTGATTTCGGGTGCCTATTCGCTCACGAGTCAGGCCATTCTGCTCGGCTACGTGCCGCGCATGAAGGTGTTGCACACGTCGGATCTCGCCATCGGCCAGATCTATGTGCCGGTGGTGAACTGGATGCTGCTGTTCATCATTCTGTGCATCGTGGTGGCGTTCAAAAGCTCGGACAATCTCGCCGCCGCGTACGGTATTGCCGTGACCGCGACGATGGTGATCACCACGGTGCTGGTCGCCGTCGTGATGACCAAGGTCTGGAAGTGGAACCGGGCGCTGGTGGCCTGCATCATCACGGTGCTGCTGGCCGTCGATCTGGGCTTCTTCGGCGCGAACCTGCTGAAGGTCGAAGAAGGTGGCTGGTTGCCGCTGGGCATTGGCGCGCTACTGTTCTTCCTGCTGATGACGTGGTTCAAGGGGCGCATGATCGTCAAGGAGCGCACGGCGGCCGACGGTATCCCGCTCATGCCGTTCCTGCAGGGGCTGCTGGCGCATCCGCCGCATCGCGTCTCGGGCACGGCCATCTATCTCACGGGCAGCGACACGCTCGTGCCGGTGAGCCTGCTGCACAACCTCAAGCACAACAAGGTGCTGCACGAGCGCACGATCTTCCTCACGTTCAAGATCCGCGACATTCCCTATGTGCCGAATGCGGAGCGCGTGGTCGTGCGCGACATCGGCGGTGGGCTGTATCTCGTGAAGGCCGATTACGGCTTCAACGAGACGCCGGACGTGAAGGCGGTGCTCGAAGAGGTGGGCCGCGCGCAGGGCCTGTCGTTCGAAATGATGGACACGTCGTTCTTCCTCGCGCGCGAAACCGTGGTGCCGACGCAGTTGCCCGGCATGTCGATTTTCCGCGAACGCATCTTCGCGTGGATGCACCAGAACGCCGCGAAGCCGACCGACTTTTTCAGCATTCCCGCCAACCGCGTGGTGGAGCTGGGGACGAAGATCGAGATTTGAAGTGGTTCCGGCGTGAGCCGGAGCCGGACGTAAAAAAGGCGCCCTGGGGCGCCTTTTTTGTTGCGCATGCAACGTGAGCCGAAGAAGGCTCACGCGCACGATACGACAGTTACCGCTTGAGCTTTGCGAACGCCGCCGCCATCGCGCCAGCCGGTTCCGCATCGCGCGAACGCTGACCGCCACCACGATTGGCATTGCCGCCGCGATCGTTGCGGTCGCCACGATCACGATTGCCGCCGCCCGCGCCGCCGCTACGCTGCGCGGCGCTTGCCGGATCGTCGTCCATGCGCATCGTCAGGGCAATACGCTGACGCTTCACGTCGACGTCGAGCACCTTGACCTTCACGACCTGACCGGCCTTGACGACTTCGTGCGGGTCCTTGATGAACTTGGTCGACAGCGCCGAAACGTGCACGAGTCCGTCCTGATGCACGCCCACGTCGACGAACGCGCCAAACGCGGCCACGTTGGTCACGACGCCTTCGAGTACCATGCCCGGCACGAGGTCCGAGACCTTCTCGACGCCATCGCGGAAAGTCGCGGTCTTGAACTCGGGGCGCGGATCGCGGCCCGGTTTTTCGAGTTCGCTGAGAATGTCACGCACGGTCGGCAGCCCGAAGCGTTCGTCGACGAATTCCGTGGGCGCGAGACCCGAGAGCGCCTCGCGATTGCCCAGCACGTCGCCGATGGCGCGCTTGATCTTCGCGAGCATGCGCTCCACGACCGGATACGCTTCCGGGTGCACCGACGAGCGATCGAGCGGATTCTCGCCGCTGTTGATGCGCAGGAAGCCGGCGGCCTGCTCGAAGGTCTTGTCGCCCAGACGCGGCACCTTCTTCAGATGCTCGCGCGAGGGGAAAGGACCATTGGCGTCGCGGTAATCGACGATATTGCGTGCGAGCGTCGAATTCAGACCCGACACGCGCGCGAGCAGCGCGACTGACGCCGTGTTCGCATCGACGCCCACGGCGTTCACGCAGTCCTCGACGACCGCATCGAGCGAGCGCGCGAGTTCGCGCTGGTTCACGTCGTGCTGATACTGGCCCACGCCGATCGCCTTCGGCTCGATCTTCACGAGTTCGGCGAGCGGGTCCTGCAGGCGGCGCGCGATCGACACGGCGCCGCGCAGCGACACGTCCATTTCCGGGAATTCCTTCGCCGCCAGTTCGGACGCCGAATAAACCGATGCGCCCGCTTCGGACACCACGATCTTTTGCAGCTTCAGCTCCGGGTGCTTCGAGATCAGCTCGCTGGCGAGCTTGTCGGTCTCGCGCGAAGCCGTGCCGTTGCCGATGCTGATGAGCTCGGCCTGCGTCTGCGCGGCGATGCGTGCGAGCTTCGCGAGCGAGCCGTCCCAGTCGCGGCGCGGTTCGTGCGGGTAGATCGTGTCGGTCGCCAGTACCTTGCCGGTGCGATCGACCACGGCCACCTTCACGCCCGTGCGCAGACCCGGGTCGAGGCCGATCACGGCCTTCGGGCCGGCAGGCGCTGCCAGCAGCAGATCCTTGAGGTTGCGTGCGAACACGCGGATCGCTTCGCCTTCGGCCTGCTCGCGCAGATTGGTCAGCAGTTCGTTTTCGAGATGCGGCTGCACCTTGACGCGCCAGCACCAGCGGCACACGTCCGAGAGCCACTTGTCGGCGGGACGGCCCTGATTGGCGATGTTGAAGTGGCGCGCGATATGGCCTTCGCCCGGATGCGGCGTGAGCGTATCCAGTTCGCCGCCCAGACCGAGCTTCACCATCAGCACGCCGGCGTTACGGCCGCGGAAGAGGGCGAGCGCGCGGTGCGACGGCACGGTCTTGATGGTTTCGGAGTAGTCGTAGTAGTCGCGGAACTTCTCGCCTTCCTCGTTCTCCTTGCCTTCTACCACGCTCGACATCACCACGCCCTGGTTATGCAGCCAGTCGCGCAGCTTGCCCAGCAGTTCCGCGGTTTCGCCGAACTGTTCCGAGAGAATGTCACGCGCGCCGTCGAGGGCGGCCTTCACGTCGGCCACGCCCTTTTCGGCGTCGACGTATTGCGCGGCTTCCGTCTGCGGGTCGAGCAGCGGGTTCGCGAGCAGGGCGTCGGCGAGCGGCTGCAGGCCGGCTTCGCGAGCGATCTGCGCGCGCGTGCGGCGCTTGGGCTTGTAGGGCAAATAGAGGTCTTCGAGGACCTGCTTGCTGTCAGCGGTCTCGATGGCAGTGCGCAGCTCGTCGGTGAGCTTGCCTTGCTCGTCGATGCTCGCGAGGATCGCGGCGCGGCGCTCTTCGAGTTCGCGCAGATAGATCAGCCGCTCCTCGAGCGTGCGCAGTTGCGTATCGTCGAGATTGCCCGTGACTTCCTTGCGGTAGCGGGCGATAAACGGAACGGTCGCTCCTTCGTCGAGAAGCTGGACGGCGGCCGCCACCTGACGCGGCTGAACGGTCAGTTCGCTGGCGATACGCTGGACGATCTTGAGTGCTACGGTTTCCGTCATAGGGTCTGAAAATTCCTGCGAGGATCGGTTTGCGGTCCGGATTGGAGTTCCGGCAACCGGCGCGGCGACCGGCGGGACAGGTCCGCGAAGGCGCGCCCGCCGGCCAGTGGAGCGGGGCATTTTGCCATAAATGGCGGGGCGCTCAACCCGGGGGGTGTTAGAATTTGCGGCATGTTCCGCTGCCCTCAGAAGACGTTGAACCCATCCCGCTTGTTATCTGTCCGGTCCCGTGCGCGCGAAGGCGCAGCATGGCAGACCACCGCCCGCGCGGCGGCTTGTGCCGTTGCCTTGCTGGCTACGGCGAGTGTTCCGGCCCTTGCGCAGGAGGCAGCAGCCCCTGGGATGGTTTCCGGATTCGATGCAACGGCAAGTGACGCGCAAGGCGCGCGCCCGGCTGCCGGGGCGTTGGTTCCGCTCGGTGCTTCGAGTGCCGCGTCAGGCGCACAGGAAAACGCGGTCCAGAACGATTTCGCTGCGCGCCAGAAGGTGCTCGACCGGCGCTCGGCGGAAAACAACTATGAGTACGGCGTGGCGCAGCATAACTGCTACGACACGTTTTTCGTGAATCACTGCCTTGGCAAGGCGCGCGACTCGATGCGCGTGGTGCAGGCGGACATTCGCCAGCAGCAACTGGCGCTCGACGAAGAGCAGCGTGCCGACAACGCACGTCGCCGCGATGAGCAGGCCGCGTTGCAACGCGCGCGCGATCAGGCCGACGCGCCGCAGCGCGCCGCCAACGAAGCCGCGAGCGCGAAGTCCTTCGAGGACAAGCAGCGCCAGCACGAGCTGGATAAGGCGCAGCGCCAGGCGGAAGCGCCACAGCGCGCGGCGAACGAGCAGGCGTTCCAGGACAAGCAGCGTCAGCACGCGCTGGATCAGGCGCAACGTGAAGGCGCCCAGGCGCAGTCGCAGCGCTCGGCCAATCAGGCCGCCTACGACAAGAAGCAGTCGGACTACCAGAAGCAACTGGATCAAGCCCGCGCCGAAGGCCAGCAAAAGGCCCAGGAACGCGCCGACAAGGCCCAGCGCTTCCAGCAGAAGCAGGACGAAGCAGCAAAGCACAAGGCCGATGTCGAAGCGCGCCAGAAGCAGGCCGCCGAGAAGGCCCAGCAGCAGCAACAGCAAAAGCAGCAGCAGGAACAACAGCAGCAACAGCAGCTCAAGCAGCAGCAACAGCAAGGGCAGTAACAGCAGGATCCCCGGGCAGTACCCGTAACACCACGCTTTTTCAGCCAGACAGCAACCTCAGGCGTGTGACCCTTCGCAAGGCGCACGCCGTTCATGACGAGGAGGCGAGCATGCGCGAGCAACGTGAAGTCAAGAGCGAGGTCCTTCGTGACCGCATTCTGCAACTGGAATCGGAACACGGCGATCTTGACCGTGTGATCGAGCGGATGTGCGAGACGTCGGACTTCGACGATCTCGAGCTGCAGAAGCTGAAGAGGCGCAAGCTCAAGCTGAAAGACAACATCATCTTGCTGCAATTGCAGCTGGACCCCGATTTACCGAAGACTTCGAACGGGCACGCCTGACTTCGGGTCCCGGCAGGCGCCGGGGCGCGGCAGCAGTCGGGCCGCGCTCCGAAGTCCGAGCAGGAACCGCTTGCCTTGAATTCAACGACCGTTTCCCGATCCGGTTCTGCGCGCGACGATAGCGCGCGGAACAGTGACGCGCGCGCCGCGCAGACGGCGTCTGCGCCCACCCTGAGCACGCGCCGCGGCGCCGAGCTCGAATCCCTGTTCGCCGCCGACGGGCTGCTCGCACGCGAGATCGACGGCTATCGTCCGCGCGCCGCGCAGATCGAGATGGCGCGCGCCGTGGCGGCTGCCATGGAAGCCGCCGCCCAGGCGCAGGCCGAGCCGGCCGCTTTCGAGCTGCAATCGCGTCCGGCGCGGCGACTGGAGCGCGGCGCACCCGTCGCGGCACAGGCCGATGAAGCCGGGAGCGTTGCCAGCGCCGCCGCCGAATCCGGCGACAACACCCTGATCGTCGAGGCCGGCACGGGCACCGGCAAGACCTATGCGTACCTTGTGCCGGCCATGCTGTGGGGCGGCAAGGTGATCGTCTCCACGGGCACCAAGCACCTTCAGGATCAGCTATTCGCCCGCGATATCCCGACGGTGCGCGACGCGCTCGCCGTGCCGGTCAGCATCGCGATGCTCAAGGGCCGCTCGAACTACCTGTGCCACTACTACCTGCAGCGCACGGCGGACAACGGTCGCTTGCCGTCGCGTCAGGAGACGGCGTATCTGCAGGAAATCATCCGCTTCGCCAAGATCACGCGCTCGGGCGACAAGGCCGAACTCGCGAGCGTGCCGGAAACGGCCGCGGTGTGGTCGATGGTCACGTCCACGCGCGATAACTGCATCGGCCAGGAGTGTCCGAATTACAAGGACTGCTTCGTGATGCAGGCGCGCCGCGAAGCGCAGCAGGCCGACATCGTGGTGGTGAATCACCATCTGTTTTTCGCCGATATCATGCTGCGCGACACCGGCATGGCCGAGCTGCTGCCAAGCGCGAACACCATCATCTTCGACGAAGCGCACCAGTTGCCCGAAACGGCCACGCTGTTCTTCGGCGAGACGCTGTCGACTACGCAGTTTCTCGAACTCGCGCGCGATTGCGTCGCGGAAGGTTTGAGTCATGCGCGTGATGCGGTCGAGTGGGTCAAGCTCGGCGCAGGCCTTGAGCGCGCCGCGCGCGATGTGCGGCTCGCATTCAAGGAAGATTCGCTGCGCGTGTCAATCACGCAGTTGCCGGACGATCATCCGCTGTTCGATTCGCTCGATGCCTTGCAGACCGAACTTGGCACGCTGGCCAATGCGCTTGCGGGCCAGGCCGAGCGTGCGGAATCGCTAGGCGCGTGTTTGCGTCGCGCACGCGAACTGCAGGGCGTGCTCAACGGCTGGACGGTGCCGGGCGCCGCGGCGGAAGTCGTGGCCAGCGACAACAAGCGCGAGCGTGAAGGCGAGGGTGATGAAGCCCGCCATCCCGCCGATGACGAGAAAGTCCGCTGGGTCGAAGTGTTTTCGCATACGGTGCAACTGCACGAGACGCCGCTGTCCGTCGCGCCGATTTTTGCGAAGCAGCGCGCCGGTGTGCCGCGCACGTGGATCTTCACGTCGGCGACGTTGTCGGTGCGCGGCGACTTCACGCACTATGCGGCGCAGATGGGCCTGAGTTCGCGCCGCTCGATGACCTTGCCGAGCCCGTTCGATTATCCGCAGCAGGGCTTGCTCTACGTGCCGCGCAATATGCCGCAGCCGTCCTCGCCGCAATTCACCGATGCCGTGTTCGATGCCGCGTTGCCGGCCATCGAAGCATCGGGCGGTGGTGTGTTCATGCTTTGCACGACGCTGCGCGCAGTCAACAAGATCGCCGACCGGCTGCGCGAGACGATCGAATCGCGTGGCTGGAACACGCCTTTGCTCGTGCAGGGCGACGCGAGCCGCACGGAATTGCTGGAACGCTTCCGTGCCTATGGCAACGCGATCCTGGTGGGTAGCCAGAGCTTCTGGGAAGGCGTGGACGTGCGAGGCGACGCCTTGTCGCTCGTCGTCATCGACAAGCTGCCGTTTGCGCCGCCCGACGATCCCGTGCTGGCCGCACGACTCGACGCGCTCACGAAGAAGGGCTTGAGCCCGTTTGCGGTCCACCAGTTGCCGCAGGCCGTCATTACGCTCAAGCAGGGCGCGGGGCGTCTGATTCGTGCGGAAACCGATCGCGGCGTGCTGATGATCTGCGATACGCGTCTGGTCGACAAACCTTATGGCCGGCGTATCTGGCAAAGCCTGCCGCCGTTCAGGCGCACGCGCGAAATAGAAGTCGTGCAGGCGTTTTTCTCGGGAGAGGAAGAGGCGCAGCAGGACGCGTAATACACGCTTGCAGATCGTAGAGATGGGTTACATGCGAGTTGCATTTGCGTTGCATGTGTCAGGCATGAAATCCATCTTTATCTAGCGACGATTTCGATTTCGACGCAACAAACAAAAAAGCCACGAACTTGCGTTCGTGGCTTTTTTGTGCCCGTCGAGCGTCTGACAATGTTGTCAGGCTGCACGACGGTTCGCTCCGATACCCGCAGAAGCCTGGGCCTCGCACGGGCAACGTGCGAATGCAGCTTACTGGCTTGCGCCCGATGCCGGAGCAGCAGCCGAAGCAGCTGCGTCCGAAGCAGCAGCGCCAGCGTCCGAAGCAGCAGCCGTAGCCGAAGCAGCAGCGTCGCTCGCAGCAGCAGCAGCGCCCGAAGCAGCAGCTGCGGAATCCGAAGCAGCAGCAGCCGGTGCCGAAGCAGCGGTCGCATCGCTAGCCGGCGCAGCAGCTTGGTCGCTGCTCTTGTTGCATGCAGCCAGTGCAACAGCTGCCAGCAGGGATGCTACGAGGAGGGATTTCTTCATGATCACGTCCTTTTATGGTTAAAGGTAAGCAACAGCGCAAAATAATACCGGTAATGTGCCCCAACACCGACCTTGAGCCGCTGGTGGAGATGCACTGCAAGAGCGTGAATCTTCCCTACGGCCTGGGCGGAAATTATAGGCACTTTCGTATCGACCGTCGACAAATCCGGGGACAATACGTTGTCTTTCTCATACAAGCACTATATTAGTACGGTATAACAGCCCGAAGCGCTTAGGCAAGCGCCCCCAGCCGTATCCAGCCCGCACAATACCACTCGTGTAGCAACACTGTCACACTCGAATCGTGTGAGAGTGTTACAAAGCGTTTCCCATCCAGCAAGCGGTTATCGGCCAATGCCGGCAGCCACTTCCTTGCTTCTTTGAGCAAGTACTGTTCCCCGTTGAGGTAATACGACCGCGCATCGTAAAGCAGGATTGTCCTGCGGTCGAGTGTTATCCCGCTTTTCGCGGCGCGCGCAACAAAACGGGCCTCGTCGAGGGGTTTTTCGGGGGCGTCGAACACCACATTGGATTTCGGTTCTGAAAGCCAGGAGCCCACGAACGACGATACATCCGCGTCGTTCCAGCGCACTTTAGCAAGCACCGACGAGACGCGCTCCACAAGTGCCGGGGGCAGTTGTGCAGGATGCGACACAGCGGGCTGATCGGGGTCGCGATAAAGCGTGGGACTGCCCGTCGATCCACCCGCCGATGCCTTGTCCGCGCCGCGTTCCGCGAGCCAGTAGAGAAACTGGCTGGTGAGTTCGTCGGTGGAAGGCGAACGAAAGCCAATCGAGCACGTCATGCACTCGCCTTCGGCCACGCCGTCGTGCGCGATGTGAGGCGGCAGGTACAGCATGTCGCCCGGCTCCAGCACCCATTCCTCTTCCGGCTCGAAGTTCGCGAGCACCTTGAGCGGCAATCCTTCCTGCAACGACAGATCGCGCTGCGCGCCGATGCGCCAGCGCCGCTTGCCATGCACCTGAAGCAGAAACACGTCGTAGGAGTCGAAATGCGGGCCTACGCCGCCGCCGTCGCTCGCGTAGGAGATCATCAGATCGTCCAGACGCGCATCGGGTGCAAAGCGGAAGCGTTCGAGCAGCGCGCGGGCGCGATCGTCGTGAAGATCGGCGCCTTGCACGAGCAGGGTCCACTGGCGCGTCTTTGGCGTCGGCAGTTCGTCTTCGGCGAACGGGCCGTGTTCGAGCGCCCAGCGCTTGCGGAAATGCGTGATGAGGCGCGACTCGACATCGTCGTTGTCGGCCAGCGCGAAGAGTTCGTCGCGCGAGAGCGGTGCCTCGATGCCGGGTATCGCCTGGCGGATCAACAATGGCTTTTTCTGCCAGTATTTCTTCATGAACTGCGCCGGACTCAGGCCGCCAAGCAGCGGCGTGGGCGTATCAGGTGCAGGACATGCCAGGGAAGGCGAGGCGCGCCGCTTGCGGGCGTCCTCCGGGTGGTCAGGGGACCGCTTGGGCATCGTATAATGTGGTCTGTAATCTGGAGAATCGAATGAAAATCGCAAAGGACACCGTCGTGTCGGTCGCTTACAAGCTATCGGATGCGCAGGGCAATCTGATCGAGGAAAGCGACGAGCCGATGGTCTATCTGCACGGCGGCTATGATGGCACGTTCCCCAAGATCGAGGAAGTGCTGGACGGCAAGGAGCCGGGCTTCGAGACCCAGATCCAGCTTGAGCCGGTAGACGCATTTGGCGAATACGATCCCGAACTCGTGAAGATCGAGCCGCGCGGCCGCTTTCCGGAGCCGCTCGAAGTCGGCATGCAGTTCGAAGGCACGCCCGAAGAGGGCGACGAGGATCTCGACTCGCTCATCTACACCGTCACGGATGTGGCGGAAGACAAGGTCGTGCTCGACGGCAACCACCCGCTCGCGGGCATGGCGCTGCGCTTCTCGCTGACCGTCAAGGAAGTGCGTCAGGCAACCGAAGACGAAATCGAGCATGAGCACGCGCACGGCGCGGACGGTCTCGAAATCGCCGATGAGGACGAAGACGAAGACGGCGACGAAGAAGATTCGAAGCCGACCCTGCACTAAACAGCAGGACGATACGCCGGCCCGGGTTTTCCGGGACCGGCGTTTTTTATTGAGCGATCAGTTTGAAGGCGCCGTGGGCGTGGACTGCTGAATCCACGGCGGCGGCATCAGCGGTCGCGGCGGCGCAAGCGTTTGCGGTGCGCCCGATCCCGGCACGGTCGACCCACCCATCGCCTCACCACTTCCGCTTGCCGCACTCGCTGCATTGAGATCCGGCGCCTGCTGCATCCCAGGAATCTCTGTCACGTCGGGCATCGACGATATCTCCGGCATTTCGGGCGATATGGGTTGCTGCTGCGGCGGCAGCAAGGGCAAGTGCTTCGGCACGTCGTGCACGCTCACGCGCAGCGGCGTGTTGCGCGCCATGTCGGCATCGATCTGCAGCCATTGCGTGAGCGGGTCGCGCAGCGAGAACGCCACGCGCGTTACGTTAGCAATCCTGATTCCTTTTTCGTTGCGCAACGGCTGGTCGATCGTGAAGCCGCGCGCAAGTTTTGCTTCGTCCGGATGCACGACGATGATCGGTCCGCGAAAACTATCCGCGAGCTTCACGAGGCTACGACGCAATTCCGCATAACCATCACGCGGCGCGCGATGAAAACGCAGCCACGCGAAGCGATCCGAACGGTCGTCGCGATCGGGCAAGGCATCGGCCTGCATGAAGATGACGATGGCGCGTGCGTTGCGCCGACGCGCGAATTCCGCCGCGTGGTCGAGCCAGAAACCGTTGGCGATCACGCGGTCCTCGAACTCGCCATTGCGCCCGCCCGCGGTCAGGAAGTGGTTGTTGCCGTTGGGCACGTTGAGCGTGACGAACACCGTATCGCCAACCTGCCAGCGCACGTTTTCGCGATAAGGGCGAAAGCGCGAGACTTCGCTCTCGCGTGTGAGCGCAAGCGGCGTTTCGCCGAGCGCATTGGCGTCGCCGTAAAAGTTCTGGCGCAGAAAATCCAGCCGCTCGACCGGATCGTAGCCGCCCGCGCCGCTGGTCCCGCAGGTGATCCAGTCACGCTGTCCCGGCACGAACACGACGGGCGCGCGCGACGCTTCAAGCAGATCGCGGCGCCGCTCGTAAAGATGATCGACGCACGATTCGCGCGGACCTTTGAGATTGCCGTCGTAGACGAGAAAGGAGATTTGCGGATCGCGCCCAATGGCATCCACCAGGCGTTGCAGTGCGGTTTCGTCGCCGGGTTCGGTGACGACGTTGGCCACCACGGCGAATGCGTAGCGCCAGAGCGGGGGAGGCGACGATTGTGCCTTGGCCGCTAACGCAAGGCCGGGTACGCCCACCACAGACAACGCGATGAGCCCGGCGAGCGCGCGCAAAGCAAAGCCGCCGCGGCCATGTTGGGATGGCCGCGGCGGCGTCGCGGGGCGACGCTTAGCGTTTGGAGTCCGGCGAATTCGCCAGCTCATGCAGTTCGTACAGGAGGTCGAGCGCTTCGCGCGGGCGCAACTCGTTGGGGTCGAGCGCGCGCAGGCGTTCGGCGACGAGTGCGGCGGCGGGGTCTTCGGGCAACGATGGCGCGTCTTCCGCATAAGGCTGCGTAGCCATGTCGTCGAAATCTTCGACCGATGCCATTGACGAAGCCGGTGCCGCAAACAGATCGAGTTGCGGCGTAGGCTGCCCCGCCGACAGCTGCTCCAGATGCACGAGATGCTTGCGCGCCGCGCGGATCACGGCATTCGGCACGCCCGCGAGCTGCGCGACCTGCAGGCCGTAACTCTGGTTCGCGGGCCCTTCGCTGACCGAGTGCAGGAACACGATGCCGTGCCCATGCTCGACCGCCGACAGATGCACGTTGGCCGCCTGCGCGAATTCCGCGGGCAGTTGCGTGAGTTCGAAGTAGTGCGTCGCGAACAGCGTATGGCAGCCGTTGCTGGACAGCAGATGCCGCGCGATGGCCCATGCGAGCGCAAGGCCGTCGAAGGTCGAGGTGCCGCGCCCGATCTCATCCATCAGCACGAGGCTTTGCGGTGTGGCGTCGTTGAGAATCGCAGCGGCTTCGGTCATTTCGACCATGAAGGTCGAACGCCCGCCCGCGAGATCGTCGGCCGCGCCAATGCGCGTGAAAATGCGGTCGATCGGGCCAAAACGCGCGCGTCGCGCGGGCACGTAGCTGCCCACATAGGCCAGCAGCGCAATCAGCGCGGTCTGGCGCATGAACGTCGATTTACCGCCCATGTTCGGGCCGGTGATGAGCAACAGCTTGCGGTCGGCGTGCAGCGAACAGTCGTTGGCGATGAACTGCTCGACCTGCGCTTCCACCACAGGATGGCGACCCTGTTCGATTTCGATGCCGGGCGCCTCTGAAAACTCCGGCGCATTCCAGTCGAGGGCGCGCGCGCGTTCGGCGAAAGCGGCGAGCAGGTCGAGTTCCGCAAGCGCTGCGGCCACGCGCTGACAGTCGGCGATGAAGGGCAGCAGCGCTTGCAGCAGCGCGTCGTACAGCCCTTTCTCGCGCGCCAGCGCACGTTCCTGCGCGGACAGCGCCTTGTCCTCGAAGGTCTTCAGCTCCGGCGTGATGTAGCGTTCTGCGTTCTTGAGCGTCTGACGGCGGCGATAGTCGTCGGGCACCTTGTCGGTCTGGCCGCGCGTGACTTCGATATAGAAGCCATGCACCTTGTTGTACTCGACGCGCAGATTGCCAATGCCGGTGCGCGCACGCTCGCGCGCTTCCAGATCGATCAGGAACTGGCCGCAGTTCTCGGACATGTCGCGCAGTTCGTCGAGTTCCGCGTCATAGCCGCGCGCGATCACGCCGCCGTCGCGGATCATCGCGGCGGGTTCGGGCGCGACGGCGCGTTGCAGCAGATCGGCGCATTCCACCGGCGGCTCCATTGCATCGACGATGCGCGCCAGCGACGCAGATGCGCCACCCGCCGCCGCGACCTGTTCGCGCAGCGTGGGCAGTGCGGCGAACGTGTCGCGCAGGCTCGAAAGATCGCGCGGGCGCGCGGAGAGCAACGCCAGGCGCCCCGTGATGCGTTCGACGTCCGCAATCTGGCGCAAGGCGCCGCGCAGCGCATCGACGCTCGCGGGCGGCGGCGCATCGAGCAGCGCGCCGATGGCCTGCTGGCGCGTCTGTGCGATGCCCGCGTCGCGCGGCGGATGATGAAGCCAGTGACGCAGCAGACGGCTGCCCATGGTCGTGCTGCAGGTATCGAGCAGCGAGCACAGCGTGGGCGATTCGGTGCCGCGCAGCGTCTCCGTAAGTTCGAGATTGCGGCGCGTGGCCGGATCCAGGCCAATGTATTCGGATTCCGCCTCGACCTTGAGGCTGCGTACGTGACGCAACTGCTGGCCTTGCGTGGCGGCTGCGTAAAGCAGCAGCGCACCGGCCGCACCGCAGGCGCTCGTGAGCGTCTGTGCGCCGAAACCATCGAGGCTTGCGACGTCCATCTGATCGCACAGGCGTTGCTTGCCCGAGGCGAGATCGAAGTGCCACGCGGGCACGCGCGTGAGCGCGCCCACACCCGCAGGCGGTGCCCAGCCCGACGATTCCGTAGGCATGTCCGCGACCAGCACTTCGGCGGGACGAATGCGCTCGAAGGCCGTGGCGACCTGCTCGGGCGCGACTTCGGCCAGACGCAGTGCGCCGCTCGCCAGATTCAGCCATGCGAGGCCCACGTTGACGGCCACACCGCGCCGGTTGTGACCGGGGCAGACCGCCATCAGGTAGACGTCGTTCTTGTCGGAGAGCAGGGCGGCGTCGGTGAGCGTGCCGGGCGTGACCACGCGCACGACCTTGCGCTCGACCGGGCCCTTGGACGTGGCCGGATCGCCGATCTGTTCGCAGATCGCGACGGATTCGCCCAGCTTCACGAGCTTGGCGAGATAGCCCTCGCAGGCGTGATGCGGAATGCCCGCCATCTTGATCGGATTGCCGGCCGATGCGCCGCGTTGCGTGAGTGTCAGATCGAGCAGGCGCGCGGCTTTCTCGGCGTCGCCGAAGAACAGCTCATAGAAGTCGCCCATCCGGTAGAACACCAGCGTGTCCGGATGTTCGGCTTTGATGCGCAGGTACTGCTGCATCATGGGGGTGTGTTGCGCGATGTCGCCGGCGCTGGCGGTGTGTGTAGCCATCCTCGGTGTCTTGCTAAGGTTCAGGGCGTGAGTGTAACCCGCGCCGGGGGCATGTGAACCTGGCCAGATGGCCAGGCGGCGTGCAAATCCGCACGGGATAGCGTAGTAATGCGCGCCAGATTGACGGAGATCGCGTGCCGGGGCGCGCTGGACGGCCGAGCCTTATTCGTCGACCAGCGCCTGCATGTCGACCGTGCGTGCGTTTGCCGCACTGCGCCGCATGGCGAGCCAGATCAACCCGGAAACGAAGATGCCGAATACGACGATGATCCACTTCGCCGGCATTTTCGCCGTGAGCAGCAGTGCGTACGCGCCGAGCATCAGCAGCACTGCGAGGTTCTGGTTGAAGTTTTGCACGGCGATCGAGTGCCCCGCCGAAAGCAGGGTCGCGCCACGATGCTGGAGCAGCGCGTTCATCGGCACGATAAAAAAGCCTGCGAGCGTGCCGAGCAGAATCATCAGCGGATAGGCGAACAGCAGATAGAAGGGCATCACGAAAGTGCCGATGCGCACGCCTTCGCCGGCCGGGAAAAGATTCTTGCTGTAGAAGGCCATCGCCACCGACACCACGCCGCACAGTACGCCCACGGGCAGCACGCGCAGCGATGCGCGCAACGACACCCATGCGGCGGCGGCGGCCGCGCCCAACGCGATGCCCAGTCCCGTTACGCCCTGCATCACGGCGGCCTTCGAAAGCGACAGGCCGAGGTTCGCGTCGGCCCATTTGAGCACCAGCAATTGCAGCGTGACGGCCGCGCCCCACATCAGCGTCGTGACCCACAGCGCGATTTGCGCGAGCTTGTCGGCCCACAGCACGTTGAAGCAGTGCGTGAAATCGGAGACCAGGCGGCCCGGCTCTTTGAGACGGTTTTCGTAGCGCGCGCCGGTGTCCGGAATGCCGATGTTGATGAGTGCGGCGATCGCGTAAGTGATCATCGTCGCGAGCATTGCGAGATCCGCGGCCGAATGAATCAGCGGCAGCGGATGATGTGTGACAAAGCGCGCGGCATAAGTGGAGACGAGCGCGCCGCCCATCATCGTGCCGACGATCGTGGACAGCACCGTCGCCGATTCGAGCCACGCGTTGGCGGCCACGAGTTTATCGGCGGGCAGCAATTCGGTGAGGATTCCGTACTTTGCGGGCGAGTAGGCCGCAGCGCCAAAACCCACCACGCCATAGGCCAGCATCGGATGCACGCCCGCGATCATCATCAGGCAGCCGATCGCCTTGAGCGCGTTCGAGACGAACATGACGTGGCGCTTTTGCAGCGCGTCTGCGAAGGCGCCGACAAATGGCGCGAGCAGCACGTAGGAGACGGTGAAAAAGATCTGCAGTAGCGGCGTGACCCAGGCCGGCGACGAAATCACCGTGAGCAGCGCGATTGCCGCAATCAGGAGCGCGTTGTCGGCGAGCGACGAAACGAACTGCGCGGCGATGATCGTGTAGAAGCCTTTTTTCATCGCGGGTGGACCGGGGATGGATCGGGCAAAAGAATCAAGCGGCGCCGTCAGGCACTGGCGCGCGAAACAAAAAAGCGGCCGAAGCCGCTTGACGCGTCGGGGCGGGCTGCAACGTCAGCCACGCTCCCGGCGATTGTGACATGGGCGGCCGCGCGCTGCAGCGGCCCGCCCACGTCATGCCGGACTCAGAGCCGGACTCAGGCTTCCTTCGTTTCCTTCTTGACGCGCGTGTACTTCGAGAGGATCGGCACCATTTGCGCGTAGATCTTCGGGTTGCCCGCGACCACTTCGCCCATGTGCAGGAAGTCCGAATCGCCCGTGTAGTTACCGACCAGACCACCGGCTTCCGTGATCAGCAGCGCGCCTGCGGCCACGTCCCACGGGTTGAGGCCCTGTTCGAAGAAGCCGTCCATGCGGCCCGCGGCGACGTTCGCCAGATCGAGCGCGGCGGCGCCCGGGCGGCGCAGGCCGGCGCAGGCGTTGGTCATGTCGGCGAACAGTTCGCAGTAGCTGTCGAGGCCGTCCTTTTCGCGGAACGGGAAGCCCGTGCCGATCAGGCCGTCGGCCAGACGGTCGCGGCGGCCCACGCGGATACGGCGGTCGTTCAGGAACGCGCCACGGCCGCGCGAGGCGGTGAACAGGTCATTGCGGGTCGGGTCATAGACCACGGCCTGCGTGATGACGCCGCGGTGCACGAGCGCGATCGACACGCAGTAGTACTGGAAGCCGTGGATGAAGTTGGTGGTGCCGTCGAGCGGATCGATGATCCACTGGTATTCCGACTCGTTGTCCGACTCGCCCGATTCTTCGGCGAGGATCGCGTGATCGGGATAGGCGGTCTTGAGCGTTTCGATGATGGCGGCTTCGGCCGCCTTGTCGACTTCCGTGACGAAATCGTTGTGCTGCTTCTTCGCGACCTGCACGAGGTCGAGATCGAGCGACGCGCGGTTGATGATCTGTCCGGCGCGGCGCGCGGCCTTGACAGCGATGTTGAGCATGGGATGCATGAGCCTGGATCCTTGTTGTCCGGCGCGCGCGGGCGACGCGGCGCACGGGGGTGCCGAAGATAAAAGCGTCTAACGATTGGACAGGGCGCAAGCCACGTGGCTTGCGGTGCCTGTCCCGCCAACGGAGACGAATTGGATAAGAGCGGGGCGCGGTGGCTTGACCGACAGAAAAATGCCGACAAAACGCGCGCGAACCTCGCATTTTACCTGAGTCTTGGGCGTCTGGGCTGACGGTGCGCGCGTAATGCATGAATGTGACCGTGTGAGGCTTCACGGGCGTTTCGCCGACGGCCCGCATAGGCCACGGGCGCAAGGCGCGCTAACATAGCTGTTTCCTTACGCCGTTCTCAGAGATTCATCTTGGTCCAACCCGCTGACTCCCATCCCGATCAACCCGGCGACCAACCCGCCGACCAACCCGCGCACGCCACCGGCGAGGCCCACGAGCCGCTGCGCGGCGGTTTCACCTCCACGCGTTTCGTGCTGGTCGAGCCGAGCCATCCCGGCAATGTCGGCGCGGCGGCGCGTGCGATCAAGACCATGGGTTTTTCGCGCCTGGTTCTGGTTGCGCCGCGCGTGCCGCAGGTTCAGCTCGACCCCGAGGCGATCGCCATGGCGAGCGGCGCGGACGACGTGCTGGCTGCCGCCCACATCGTCCCGACCCTCGCCGATGCGCTGGCGGGCACGCAATGGTCGCTCGCGCTCACGGCGCGTATGCGCGAGTACGGGCCGCCGCCGGGCGCGCCGCGCCATGCGGTGCAGGATGCCTGCCGCCAGGTTGCGCACGGCGACATCGCGCTCGTGTTCGGCAACGAGCGCACCGGCTTGTCGAACGAAGATGTGGAGCGTTGCAGCGCGCTGGCGCATATCCCGGCCAATCCTGCTTATAGCTCGCTCAATCTTGCCCAGGCGGTGCAGGTGCTCGCCTATGAATTGCGGATGGCTTATCTAGACGAGAGCGGCGCTGGTGCGGCGCTGCCCGTTGCTGGCGGCGCTGGCGCGTCGGGCGCGCCCGGCACCGGTACGCCGCTTGCCACTAGCGACGACATCGAGCGCATGTACGTGCACCTCGAAAACGCGCTGATCGCGCTCGATTTTCTCGATCCCGCCAATCCGAAGAAGCTGATGTCGCGTCTGCGGCGGCTTTTCGCCCGTTCGGGGCTGGAGCGCGAAGAGGTCAATATCGTGCGCGGCATCGCCAAGCACATCCTCATGCTCAAGGGCACGGACGGCAAATAGGCGGAAATCGGGTTGCCGCGGGCCGCGTAGCCTCCAACCTTGCTGGCCGCGGGGGCTTCCCGGCCGCCGCGCGCCTTTCGCCTACAATCGATTCCACATCATAAGCAAATCGGCACGGCTGCTAAGGCCCTGTGCCCGAGCCGCGCGCCGGATTCAGATCCGCAACGCGTGGCCGCGTCATCCCCCTGTTCCTCACGTCCAGCGTGTGACTGTCATGTTCAAGAGACTTCGCGAAGACATCGCCACGATCCGCGAGCGCGATCCCGCCGCCCGCAGCGCCTGGGAAGTCCTGACCTGTTATCCGGGTCTGCACGCGCTCGTCCTGCATCGCTTTGCGCACGCCTGCTGGCGGGCGAAGCGCCGCTGGCTCGCGCGCTATGTCTCGCAACTGGCGCGTTTTCTGACCGGCATCGAAATCCACCCCGGCGCGACCATCGGACGGCGTGTTTTCATCGATCACGGTATGGGCGTGGTGATCGGCGAGACGGCGGAAGTGGGCGACGATTGCACCATCTATCAGGGCGTGACGCTCGGTGGCACGTCGCTCACGCGCGGCGCGAAGCGGCACCCGACGCTCGGTCCCGGCGTGATCGTCGGCGCGGGCGCGAAGGTGCTGGGCGGTTTCACGGTGGGCGCGCAGGCGAAGATCGGCTCGAACGCCGTGGTCGTCAAGCCGGTGCCCGCAGGCGGCACCGCAGTCGGCAATCCGGCGCGGATCATCGCACCGGCAAGGAGCGGCGTGGAGCAGGCGAAGCCGGCGTCGGCGCGCGAGGGTTTCTGCGCCTACGGCATCACGCCGAACGCGGACGATCCCGTGTCGCTCGCCATTCACGGTCTGATCGATCATGCCGCCACGCAGACGCAGCGCGTCGATGCGATCGTCGCCGCGCTTGAACGCCTGGGTGCGCGTCTTGAGGCGTTGCATGGCGCGGACGCGGCCCTCGTCGAGTTGCGTCGCCTGTCCGCGGGACTGGAGGGTGAAGTGATCCCGCAGGAGAAGGCTCAGGAGGACGCGTCAGCACACGTCTGAATCCGTCCTCGCGCCCAAAAAAACAGCCGCTTCAAGCGGCTGTTTTCATTTCGCGGGCCTGATGCGGCTGCGCTCAATCGAGCGGAAACACCCTGAAGCCTTCCGCATCGACGCGCAGATAGCCGCCACGCCGCGTGCCGTGATCGAGTTCCCAGTCGGGCAGCACCCAGCGCGTGCCGCCAGGCTCCGCATGGCGCGCGGGCCGATGCGTATGCCCATGAATGATCGTGTTCGCGCGGGCGCGCTTGAAGAGCGCCGCTACGCCTTTGGCGGTGACGTCGTATTTCGCGTTAGCCGGGGAAACTGGCCGTTCGCGCCCAGCTTCGCTCTTGCGGCGCATGCGCTCGGCCAGCGCCCGGCGCCAGCGGAACGGCCACGCCAGAAATAGCAGTTGCGCGAGCCGGTTGCGCGCGAGCTTGCGAAAGAGTTGGTAGCCGCGATCGTCGGTACACAGCGCGTCGCCGTGCGCGAGCGCGATTCGTGTGCCGAACGCGGTGATGGCGATGGGGTCGGGCAGCCAGATTGCGCCCGCCGCTTTCATGAAGCGCTTGCCCATCAGGAAGTCGCGGTTGCCGTGCATGATGTAGAGCGCGATGCCGCGCTCGGAGAGCGTATGCATCAACGCGGCCATGCGCGCGACGAAGGGTTCGACGAGCATGTCGTCGCCGATCCAGTATTCGAAGAGGTCGCCGAGTATGAACACCGAGTCGGCCTGATCGGCCGTGACCCGGATGAAGTGTTCGAACGCGGCGACCGTGCGCGGAATCGCTTCGCTCAAATGCAGGTCGGAAATGAACAGGAAGGGACGTGCCGCGTGCGGACGCTTGCCCTCACCGGGCACGCCCGCGGCGGCCATCCCCAATCCCCGTGTCTTTTCCTGCAGCATCGATGAAGCGTGCGCCTGTGTGTTTAATTCAAACCGTTAATGCCAGCGTACGTCGCGATTATTCGACGACGACAGCCTTTTCGATCACGACGTCGTCGACCGGCACGTCCTGATGGAAGCCCTTCGAGCCCGTCTTGACCGACTTGATCTTCTCGACCACGTCCAGACCGTCCACGACCTTGCCGAACACAGCGTAGCCCCAGCCTTGCGGCGTCGGCGACGAGTGGTTCAGGAAGTCGTTATCGGCGACGTTGATGAAGAACTGTGCCGATGCCGAATGCGGGTCATTCGTGCGCGCCATGGCGATCGAGCCACGCACGTTCTTCAGGCCGTTGTTCGCTTCGTTTTCGATCGGTGCCTGGGTGGGCTTTTGCTTCATGCCCGCTTCGAAGCCGCCGCCCTGGATCATGAAGCCGTCGATGACGCGGTGGAACACCGTGCCGCTGTAGTGGCCGCTCTTGACGTATTCGAGGAAGTTGGCGACCGTCTTCGGTGCCTTTTCGGCGTCGAGTTCGAGCTTGATGACGCCGTGGTTCGTATGCAGTTCGACCATGATGGAATCCTTTGCCTGTGGCTGGGGGGAGTGGGGCGGCGCAGTGCCGGTACGAGGCGGGACGTGTGCCTTCGCGTGTACCGGTGCCGCGCCGCGCGGAGAATGAGGGAGGTGGCCGTAACGCCGGGCTGGTGATTACTTGCCGACCAGCGTAGCCGACTGGATCACGATTTCCTTTTGGGGCACATCGGACATCGGGCCGCGCGAGGTGGTGGGCGCCGCTTCGATCTTCTTCACGATGTCCATGCCCTGGGTGACCTTGCCGAACACCGCGTAACCGTTGCCGTCCGGATTCGGATAGTCGAGGTTGGCGTTATCCACCGTGTTGATGAAGAACTGCGCGGTCGCCGAATTCGGGTCGCTCGTGCGCGCCATCGCAAGCGTGCCGGTCTGGTTCTTCAGGCCGTTCTTGCTTTCGAGCGGGATCGGCGCACGCGTGGGCTTTTCGACGAAGCTGGTCGTGTAGCCGCCGCCCTGGATCATAAAGCCGCGGATCACGCGATGGAAGATCGTGCCGTTGTACTGGCCGGCCTTCACGTACTGGAGGAAATTGTCGACGGTCTTGGGCGCTTTCTCGGGATACAGCTCGACGCGAATGTCGCCTTCACTGGTCTTGATCAGCACCTGCGGATGCGCGGCCTGGGCCTGCGGGGCCGACTGCGCAAAAGCGGGCGCGTTCGCGATCAGGGCGGCGCTGCCGAGCGCCAACATCAACCATTTCATTTGAATCCTCGGAAGTACGGGAAAAACATGTCGAAGCGCGCCGTTGGTTTTTAAGTGCTGTTTTGACTGCTGTTGTGAGTCCAGCGGCGCGCGGCGGCGGCTTTGCTTCTTTAGTTCGACGGCGCCATGAAGGGCGGCATCGCCAGCGACCCGGTGGGGCCGCCGAACTGGTACACCGGATTGTCGAGCATCGGGCCGACGCGCGTGGCGCTGGCGCCGGTCGCGGCTGCGGCTTCGTGCGCGGTCTTGCCCGCTGCCGGCGGATTGACGATCTTGTCGATGTCGGCGAGGCGCTGCTGGGTCGCGCCGCTCGTGTGGCCGAGCGTGCTCGCACGGCGGTACGAAGCGGAAGCCAGGCGCAGATACAGGTCGCCCAGGTTTTCCCAGGCGAGCGTGTACGACGGATTGGCCTTGGTCGCCGTTTCCAGCGCAATGCGCGCTTCGTCGTAGCGGCCGTGCTTCGCGTAGAGCGCCGCGAGGTTGTTGTACGGCTCGGGCAATTCGGGGTAAGTCTGGGTGAGTTCGGTGAACGCTGCGATCGCGTCGTCGTCGCGGCCCAGGCGCGCGAGGATGGTCGCGCGCTTGAATTTCGCCTGCACGTCGCGCGGGTTCGACTTGATGCGCGCGTCGAGTTCCGTGAGCGCCGCGGCCCAGTTGTGCTGGGCAATCGCGGTGTCGGCGCCGGGCGTGCCGTCGGCCGTCGCAGGAGGCGCCGCAAGCGCAGCGCGAGCGCCGCAAAGGACGATCGCGACACTCGCGAGAGCCGCCATGGCAAAGGTCGCAGCGCGAGGCGCGCGGCCGCTGGAAGATTTCATAGGGTGAGGTCGCGGTGTTATACTCCGAGCCATTCTAACAAAAGGTCTGTGCGTTTCGTCGCGCGCTTTGGTGGCGCGCCGGTTGAGCGCCTGTTCCGGTTCGTTGCAGTCCCGATTCCGGACGGTCGGCTCCCGCGAAATGCACGGCTTTCTTTCGCCACTCGTGGTCGTCTCCGCCCTGATGACTGATTGAGCGCGACTGTACGCAGCCTCGAGCAAAGCGGTGCCATGCACCCACGGGCTGCTGTCGGCGCTGCTGCGGATTTCTTTCGACCCACGTATCCACCGTCTTTATGGAATCACTGCGCATCTACAACACGCTCGCGCGTGACAAGCAAAATTTCGTGCCACTTGAGCCCGGCGTCGTACGCATGTACGTCTGCGGCATGACGGTGTACGACTATTGTCACGTTGGCCATGCGCGTGTGATGGTGGTGTTCGATATCGTGCAGCGCTGGCTGCGCACGCTCGGTTACAAGGTGACCTATGTGCGCAACATCACCGACATCGACGACAAGATCATCCGTCGTGCGGTGGAGAACGGCGAAACCATCAAGGCGCTCACCGACCGCTACATCGCCGCGCTGCATGAAGACGCAGACGCGCTCGGCGTCGAGCGTCCCGATCACGAGCCGCGCGCCACGCAATACATTCCGCAGATGCTCGACATGATCGGCACGCTGGAAAAGAACGGCTACGCCTACCAGGGCACGGACGGCGACGTGAACTATGCGGTGCGCAAGTTCGCGCACTACGGCGCGCTCTCGGGCAAGTCGCTCGAAGACCTGCGCTCGGGCGAACGTGTGGCCGCCAACGATGCCAAGCAGGATCCGCTTGACTTCGTGCTGTGGAAACAGGCAAAACCGGAAGAGCCGGCCGACACGAGCTGGGATTCGCAATACGGTCGAGGCCGTCCGGGCTGGCACATCGAATGTTCGGCGATGGGTTGCACGCTGCTGGGCGATCATTTCGACATTCATGGCGGCGGTCAGGATCTGCAGTTCCCGCACCATGAGAACGAAATCGCGCAGAGCGAAGGCGCGACGGGCGAGAAGTTCGTCAATTACTGGATGCACAACGGGTTCGTCAATATCGACAACGAGAAGATGTCGAAGTCGCTCGGCAACTTCTTTACGATCCGCGAAGTGCTGGCGAAGTACGATGCCGAAGTGGTGCGCTTTTTCATGGCGCGCGCGCATTATCGTTCGCCGTTGAATTACAGCGACGTGCATCTCGACGACGCGCGCAGCGCGCTCACACGGCTTTATACGGCGCTCAAGGATGTGACGCCGGACGCGGGCGAGCTGGACTGGAACGAAGCGCATGCGCAGCGTTTTAGCGCGGCGATGAACGACGATTTCAACACGCCTGTGGCCATCTCGGTGCTGTTCGAGCTGGCAAGCGAAGTGAACCGCACTGGCGACGCCGTGCTGGCGCGTCAGTTGCAGCGCCTCGCGCGCGTGCTCGGCGTGCTCGTGCGCGAGCCGCGTGCGTTTCTGCAGCAGGGCGCAGGCGCGCTCGATGTGGCAGGCGCGCTCGACAGCGCCGCGATCGAAGCGAAGATCGCCGCACGCACGGCCGCGAAGCAGGCTAAGCAATATGCGGAGGCGGACCGGATCCGGGCCGAACTGCTCGATGCCGGTGTCGCGCTCGAAGACAAACCGGGCGGATTGACCGAGTGGCGCCGCGTCTAAGCGGGCTGTCCAGTTCCCACTGATCGATTCGCGAGGCAGGAGGCAGGATGGCAACGGCCACGAAGACGCAGGCCAGGCGGTCTGCGTCACTAACGGGCGCGGCGGGCGACGAAACCAGCCCGGCCGCACGACGTGCGGCGCGCGGTGGCGCGCTCACGGCACAGCAGGAAACCGAAGCCGCCAAAGCGGCCGGCGCGAAGAAGGGCACAGCGAAGACCGTTTCCGGTCGCGGCGCGAAGGCGCACGCAGACACGGACACGCACGCCATCAACGGCGCGGCGAAGCCGTCGCGCGCGAAGGCCAATGGCAGCGCCATCGACGGCGCGGGCATCATGCCCGCAGCGTCGGAGAGCGCCGCGTTGGGCGACGCCACCCAGGCGGCAGCCGCACCTTTGGGTGACGCGGAGCATGAAGTCGTGCGCCCCGATTACTGGGACAAGGCCTGTGCGGACCTCGTCAAGCGCGACCGCATTCTCAAGAAGCTGATTCCGAAGTTCGGCCCCGTGCATCTCATGAGCAGCGACGACCCGTTCGTTACGCTCGCGCGCTCGGTGGTCGGCCAGCAGATTTCGACGGCGGCGGCGCAAGCGCTGTGGAAGCGCGTCGAAGCCGCATGTCCGAAGCTCGTTCCGCAACAGTTCATCAAGCTCGGTCACGAAAAACTCGCAGCCTGCGGGCTGTCGAAGCGCAAGACGGAATACATCCTCGATCTCGCCCAGCATTTCGTGTCGGGCGCGTTGCACGTGGGCAAGTGGACCACGATGGACGACGAGGACGTGATCGCCGAACTCACCGCGATTCGCGGCATCGGCCGCTGGACCGCCGAGATGTTCCTGATCTTCAATCTCGCGCGCCCGAACGTGCTGCCGCTCGACGACCTGGGTCTGATCCAGGCGATCAGCGTCAACTACTTCAGCGGCGAACCCGTCACGCGCAGCGAAGCGCGCGAAGTGGCGGCCAACTGGGAGCCGTGGCGAACCGTCGCAACGTGGTATATGTGGCGCAGCCTAGAGCACGCGTGAGAGCCGGTTGCCGTCCGGAATGGCGCCACGCTGCTGGCGCGGCGGCCTGGCCCTCTTAAGCGCCTCCCAGTTTTATCAGAATTTTCCTATCACTATCTGAATTCGATAGTTCCGCTCTGATTTCGATCTTAGCCGGCGCGGTTAGAATACGCGCTGCCGCAAAGTGCAAGGATTCCAACACATGAAAACCACGTTTCTGGATTTCGAACAGCCGATCGCTGAACTCGAAGCGAAAATCGAAGAACTGCGCTTCGTTCAGGACGACTCGGCCGTCGATATTTCGGAAGAGATCGATCGCCTGTCGAAGAAGAGCCAGCAGCTCACGAAGGACCTCTACGCGAACCTGAGCCCGTGGCAGGTTTCGCAGATCGCACGTCATCCGCAACGCCCGTACACGCTCGACTATGTGAACGAGCTGTTCACCGACTTCCACGAACTGCATGGCGACCGCTCCTACGCGGATGACCTGTCCGTGGTCGGCGGTTTCGCGCGTTTCAACGGTCAGCCCTGCATGATCATCGGCCACCAGAAGGGCCGCGACACCAAGGAGCGCGCTGCGCGCAACTTCGGCATGCCGCGTCCGGAAGGCTATCGCAAGGCCGAACGTCTGATGCGTCTGGCGGAAAAATTCGGCCTGCCGATCTTCACGTTCGTCGACACGCCGGGCGCGTACCCGGGCATCGGCGCGGAAGAGCGCGGCCAGTCGGAAGCGATCGGCCACAACCTCTACGTGATGGCTGAACTCAAGACGCCGATCATCACGACGATCATCGGCGAAGGCGGTTCGGGCGGCGCGCTCGCGATCGCCGTGGCTGACACGGTCATGATGCTGCAGTTCTCGACGTACTCGGTGATTTCGCCGGAAGGGTGCGCGTCGATTCTGTGGAAGAGCGCCGCCAAGGCGCCGGACGCCGCCGAAGCACTGGGCCTTACGGCGCACCGCCTGAAGGCGCTGGGCCTGATCGACAAGATCGTCAACGAGCCGCTGGGCGGCGCGCACCGCGATCCTAAGGGCATGGCCGCGCTGCTGCGCCGCGCACTGTCCGACTCGCTGCGCCAGTTCCAGGGCATGAGCATCGCCGAACTGAAGCAACGCCGTTTCGAACGCCTCATGGCTTACGGCAAGTACAAGGAAACGACGCCGGGCGCGTAAGGCGCCGGGCGTTCAAGGCTCACGCGCCGTCATGCCGTGACTGCCCATTCCGAGTTTGATTCCGGTTCCGACGCCGGGCGCATCGTTCGCGACGCGCTCGGCGTTGTGCTTTCTGCGCTGCCAGGCGATGTGAAGATCGCCATCGCGTATAGCGGTGGGCTCGATTCGTCGGTGCTGCTCGATGCGGCCGCGCGTATCGCGGGCGCGGAGCGCCTCATTGCGTTGCATGTGCATCACGGCCTGAGTCCGAACGCAGATGCATGGCTCGCTCATTGCGAAGCCACGGCGCGCGCGTATGGCGTGAGCTTCGACGCGCAACACGTGGACGTCGCACCCGACGACGCGGCGGGCGTGGAAGCGGCGGCGCGCGACGCGCGCTATCGGGCGCTCGATGCGATGTGCGCCGCGCACGGTGTGCAGGCGCTCTGGCTTGCCCAGCACGCCGACGATCAGGCCGAAACCGTCTTGCTGCAATTGCTGCGCGGCGCGGGTCTCGCGGGACTCGCCGCGATGGCGCCTGCGCGCGAGGTGGCGGGTGGCGTGACGCGCGTGCGGCCGCTGCTGGGTTTGTTGCGCGCACAACTTGAGCGCTATGCGCATGCGTACGACCTGCGCTGGATCGAAGACGAATCGAACGCCGATACGCGCTACGCGCGCAATGCACTGCGTCATGACGTGATGCCTGCGCTGTCCGCGCATTTTCCGGGCTTTCGCGAGGCGCTCGCGCGCACGGCGGCGCATGCGGCATCGGCGCAAGGTCTGCTCGACGATCTGGCGCGCGGCGATCTGCAGGCGGCTCGCGCCAGCCGTGACGATGCGCTCTCGCATCACGCCGTGGTCGCGCTCGACGATGCGCGCGCGCTCAATCTGCTGCGCTACTGGATGCGCACGCTCGGCTTGCCGGCAGCGTCCACGGCGCGGTTAGCCGATGCCTTGCGCCAGTTGCGCGAGATCGCACGCGAGGGCGAGGGTCACGCGCTGCGCGTCGATCATGCGGGTCGTACGCTGCGCTGTTATCGCGGCGAAGTGTTCTGGGATGCAGTGGTTTCCGTAGCCGTTACGCAGACGCCAGGCGAGGGCGTGCAACGCGAGCCTGTGCAGTTGATCTGGCGCGGCGAGGAAATCTGGCGCTTACCGCCATGGCGCGGCACCTATGTTTTTGCCCCCGCCGACGCAAGCGATCCTGATGCCGTGCCCGAATCCGTGCTGTGGCAAGCGCCGCTTGTGGCGAGAGCGCGCGAAGGCGGCGAGCGTCTGCGCGACGAAGCCGCGAATCTGAGCCGCACGCTCAAGAACCTGTTCCAGTCGCGCGGCGTGCCCGCGTGGGAGCGCGACGTGCCGCTGCTTTATAGCGGCGAGACGCTGCTGTTCGTGCCCCGCATTGGCGTGAATCGTTCGGCGTTCGGCGAGCAGGACAGGGCGCATCCGCAAGGGTGGCGCCGCATCGAATGGCGCGAAGATCTGCAGATCGCCTGAGCCGCTGCGGCCTTGCGTGCCGGTCATTTTTGCCGCGCGGTGGCGAATCCCGTTGGGGGTATCGCATCGCTGCGCTGGCGGCCGGTGTCGTCAGGACGCCGCAAATCCTTGCCGCACAAGCCTTTTTGGCTTCCCGTCGGCCACTTTGATCTTGTAATTTCGACCTTGATCGGGTAGGGTAAGTTGTTTGTCCAGCCCGCTTTTTCGCGTTCACGGACGCCGTCAAAAGCGGCGCACTCCCTGAAGGCGCGATTTTTCCTTCGAGCGGTATCCGACGGTTGCAAGGACGTCGTAGCGGTGTGCGGGCGGAGCGCGCGAACCACCATGGCTTCGCGGTTCCGGGGCAAATTCCGCGTGTGCTGCACGCGCCAAGCCGCTGCCGCGGTCCGGTTTTCTGGTCGTCTTCGTCGTCCTCACCGGCCTTTCGGGCAGCGCCGTCTTCGGTGCGCCAGCGCGGTAACATCTCCAGTTCAGAACGACAATGGCACTCATCGTACACAAATACGGCGGCACCTCGATGGGCTCGGTCGAGCGCATCAAGAACGTTGCCAAGCGCGTTGCCAAATGGCACAAGGCCGGCCACAAGATGGTCGTCGTGCCCTCGGCGATGTCCGGCGAAACCAATCGTCTGCTCGGTCTCGCGAAAGAAATTTCGCCGCAGCCGAATCCGCGCGAGCTCGACATGATTGCGTCGACCGGCGAACAGGTGAGCGTCGGTCTGCTCTCGATCGCGCTGCAGGATGCGGGCGTGGACGCCATCAGCTACACCGGCTGGCAAGTGCCCGTCAAAACCGATAGCGCCTTCACGAAGGCGCGCATCAACGACATCGACGGCGAACGCGTGATGGCCGATCTCGACGCCGGCAAGGTGGTCGTGATCACGGGCTTCCAGGGCATCGACCCCGAAGGCCACATCACCACGCTCGGCCGCGGCGGCTCGGACACTTCGGCGGTTGCAGTGGCGGCTGCGCTCAAGGCCGACGAATGCCTCATCTACACCGACGTGGATGGCGTCTACACGACCGACCCGCGCGTGGTGGACGACGCACGGCGCCTCGACCGCATCACCTTTGAAGAGATGCTGGAAATGGCCAGCCTCGGCTCGAAGGTGCTGCAGATCCGCTCGGTCGAATTCGCGGGCAAGTATCAGGTGAAGACGCGCGTGCTCTCCAGCCTGACCGACCCGATGATGGACCTCGACGCGGAAATGAAGTCGGGCACCCTGATTACTTTTGAAGAAGACGAGACCATGGAAAAAGCAGTCATCTCGGGTATCGCGTTCCAGCGCGACGAGGCCCGCATCATCGTGGCCGGTGTGCCCGACAAGCCCGGCATCGCGTATCAGATCCTCGGCCCGGTGGCGGACGCGAACATCGACGTCGACATGATCATCCAGAACCAGAGCGTGGACGGCAAGACCGACTTCACGTTCACGGTGCCGCGCGGCGACTATCAGCGCGCCGTCGACGTGCTCAAGAACACCGTGCAGGGTCACGTGAGCGCGGAGAAGGTGCTCGGCGACGCGAAGGTGTCGAAGGTCTCGGTGGTCGGCGTGGGCATGCGCTCGCACGTGGGCGTGGCGAGCAAGATGTTCCGCACGCTGTCGGAAGAGGGCATCAACATCCAGATGATCTCGACGTCGGAAATCAAGATTTCGGTGCTGATCGACGAGAAGTACATGGAGCTCGCCGTGCGCGCGCTGCATAAGGCATTCGAGCTCGAACAGGCTTGATGTTGTGACGGCGGTGTGACGCCGAAAGGTCGTAGTAGACGCTGCGCGTGACGCGTTCGATGGATGGTTTGAACCCGTTGCCGCGCTTGCTGAAAAAAGTTAGCAAAAAAAGCGTCTTATGAATTGACCGATCGGCTTTAACCCGCTATTATCTTGGCTTCGTTGCGCTGCCTCCCTGGCGCCAACGAAGATTTTCGGGAGACGTGGCCGAGAGGTCGAAGGCACTCCCCTGCTAAGGGAGCATCTGGGCCAAAACCTGGATCGAGGGTTCGAATCCCTCCGTCTCCGCCAGTAATGGCGGTGGAAACCCCGCAAGTCTCGGCTTGCGGGGTTTTTCTTTTTCCGCGCGATTTTTTACGACGCGCGGCTCCCCGACAGGTACTCACTTTCTGCGGAGTGAACGTACCAACGCATTCCGATAGGACTGCGACAATTTTCGAAGTCCTCCCTGTTTTAACGTGTGCTGACGGAATTCGCGCGCGCGTGGCATTCGCGTGTGATTCGTTAGAGAGAGATGAATGCGCGGCAGTCTGACAGGCTCACATAATGCGTTGATAGCCGTCGTGGGCCTTCGCCTAAAATTGCGATGCAAGCGATGGGTGGTGTCCTCACGCTCGCGCCAGTTTAGTTTGGTATCCGAAGTAAAATTTCGCCGCCGCAGTATCAGGGAATTTTGTTGGAAGGATTGTTGTAAGCGATCCGGCAGGCATATCGCATGCTGCCGTAGGGTTGCACGAAGCGCCACGATCCACAATCGGCGAGATGCCTGCAAGCGCGTTCACGCTTGATGCAAAGCGATGATATCCTCCGGGTCGCCGTCACAAGGGCAGCGCTGCGGCAGTGCGCAAACGGTTGCTCTTGACACGGCAGGCATGCTGGAACTATCGCCCGTAGATGCTTTCTCGAAGGCGCTTTATTGCGACGACCGATCCGATGTAACTGGACGTTACGCAAAGAGGGATAGCGTGCTTTTGTGCATCAGTTCTTACAAAGTTGAAATACGCGGGCTGGGGAGCCTGCGCTATATTGGCTTCAACAAAACATCAACCCCAAAAGGTGAGTCCATGAAGTTCGCTCGTGTTGTTGCAATGCTGCTCGGGGGCTTGGCTATCGGTGCGTCGAGCGCGGCCTTCGCTGGCGTGAGCGTCGGTGTCAACATCGGTATTCCGGCCCCGGTTTATGTCGCTCCGCAACCGGTCTATGCTCCGCCGCCTCCGCCGCCCGTCGTCTATCAGCCTGCGCCGGTGTATGGCTATGGCGCGCCTGCGATCGTGATTGGCTGGCACGGCGACCGTTACTGGGATGGCCGCCGCTACTGGGCGCGCGATGACTGGTATCGCCATCATGGCGGTGGCTATGGCCCGGGCCGTGGTCGCGGCTGGGATCACGGTGGCCCGCCGCCGGGACATTGGCACTAAGCTGATTTCATCCTACGCCGCGCGTGTTTCTCGTCGCAGGACACGCACAGCGCAGGAAAAAAGAAAGCCGCCTTCGGGCGGCTTTTTTTGTGCTCTGCATACCGTTGCATACGCAACAAAGTCGGTTCAAGGCGCCATGCCCGATGCGCGTCTTATTCGCCCAGATGCGCCATACCGCCGACCACGGCATTGAAGCCCGCATCGACGTGCACGATCTCGGCCGTCACGCCGCCCGCCAGATCCGAAAGCAAAAACGCCGCCGTATTGCCGACCTGTTCGATCGTGACATTGCGCTGCAAGGGCGCATTGTGTTCGACGAACTCCAGGATCTTGCCGAAACTCTTGATGCCGCTCGCCGCGAGCGTCTTGATCGGCCCCGCCGAAATGCCGTTCACCCGCACGCCCTTCGCGCCGAGCGACACCGCAAGATAGCGCACGCTCGCTTCGAGCGAAGCCTTCGCGAGCCCCATCGTGTTGTAGTTCGGAATCGCGCGCTCGGCGCCCAGGTAGGTGAGGGTGAGCAGCGCTGCGTTGTCGGCCAGCATCGGCTGCGCGGCTTTGGCAAGGGCGGGGAAACTGTAGGCCGAGATGTCGTGCGCAATGCGGAAGTTCTCGCGCGTCATGCCGTCGAGAAAGTCGCCGGCAATCGCTTCGCGCGGTGCGAAGCCAATCGAATGCACGAGCCCGTCGAGCGTGCCCCAGTGCTGTTTGAGATCGGTGAAGAGGGCGTCGATCTGTGCGTCGTCGGCCACATCGCAGGGAAATATAAGCTCGCTGCCGAACTCTTGGGCGAATTCAGTGATGCGCTCCTTGAAGCGCTCGCCGACATAGGTGAAGGCGAGTTCCGCGCCTTCACGTCTGCAAGCCTGAGCGATGCCATAAGCGATCGACCGGTTCGACAGCAGCCCGGTCAGAAGAATGCGTTTGCCAGCAAGGAAGCCCATGACGTCTCCTGAACGGGTTGGTGCAGTCGATCGAGCGCGCGGCGTGGCGCGGTTTGGGTAGAATTCTCCCACACATGACCTGGCACGCTGGACAACCCCGACGGACACCCCGATCTATGACGACAGGAACGCGAGGCAGCACAGCGTGGCGGCGCGCAGGACGCATTCGGCGTATCGAGCGGGCTCTCGCGGCCGTGACCGCCGCCTTTGCGCTCACATGGATCACGATGCCTGCCGCGCACGCCGTCTACGCGATCGCGCAGTACGGCGAGCCGAAATACCCCGCGGATTTCAAGCACTTCGACTACGTGAATCCGGATGCGCCTCATGGCGGCACGCTGGTACTCGCGAATCCCGACCGCTCGACGAGCTTCGACAAGTTCAATCCGTTCACGCTGCGCGGCAATGTCGCGCCCGGCATCGGCATGCTGTTCGAGAGCCTGACGACGGGCAGCATGGACGAGGTGGCTTCGGCCTATGGCTTGCTCGCCGACGATATCAACGTCGCGCCCGATCGCCGCTCCGTGACGTTTCATCTGAATCCGCGTGCGCGTTTTTCGAACGGCGACCCGGTGACCGCTGACGATGTGAAATTCTCGCTCGATACGCTCAAGAGCCGTCAGGCCGCGCCGTCGATGCAGGCCTATTACGGCGATATCGTGCGGGCCGTGGTGGTCGACCCTGCGACGATCCGCTTTGAGTTTCGCAACACCAATCGCGAATTGCCGCTAATCGCGGGCGGCTTGCCGGTGTTCTCGCACAAGTGGGGCTTGCGCGCCGACGGCAGCCGCATTGCGTTCGACCAGCTCGCCTTCGAGGAGCCGATCGGCAGCGGTCCGTACGTGATCGAGCGTTATTCGAATGGCCGCACCATCACCTACAAGCGCGACGAGCACTACTGGGGCCGCGATCTTCCGGTGCGCGTGGGCCAGAACAATTTCGACCGCATCGTCTACAAGCTGTATTCGGACGATGTCGCGCGGCTCGAAGCGTTCAAGGCCGGCGAATACGATGCGCTGGTGGAGTACGTCGCGCGTAACTGGGTGCGCCGCGATATCGGCAAGAAGTTCGATAGCGGTGAGCTGGTGAAGCGCGAATTCCCTCAGCACAACGGCACCGGCATGCAGGGCTATGTGATCAACATGCGCAAGCCGATCTTTCAGGACGTGCGCGTGCGCCAGGCGCTCGACCTCGCGCTCGACTTCCAGTGGCTCAACCGCATGCTGTTCTATAGCCAGTATCGGCGCATCGACAGCTGGTTCGTCAACACCGATCTGCAGGCCAAGGGGCCGCCGTCGCCAGGTGAAATGGCCTTGCTCGAACCGTTGCGCAAGCAACTGGATCCGGCGGTGTTCGGACCGCCCCCCGCGCAACCGGACACCAACCCGCCCAATTCCTTGCGCGCCAATCTGCTCAAGGCGCGCGCGCTGCTGGCCGACGCCGGCTGGACTTATCGCGACGGCGCGCTGCGCAATGCGAAAGGCGATCCCTTCGTGATCGAGGTGCTCGACGACACCGCAGCGTCCGCGCAGTGGGCGCCGATCATGGCGCAATACACCCAGGCGCTTGCACGTCTGGGTATCGGCGTGAATTATCGTTCGGTGGATTTCGCGCTGTACCAGAAGCGTCTGGACGACTTCGACTTCGATCTCACCACGATCAAGTTCCCCGACGTGCAGGTGCCGGGCGCGGAGGAACTCGACCGCTTCGGCAGCAAGGCGGCGGGTGAGTCCGGTTCGGGCAATCTGATCGGCCTGAAGTCGCCCGCGGTCGATGCGATCATCAAGGCGCTGATGCAGGCGCAGACCCGCGAGCAACTGCTCGACGCCACCCACGCGCTCGACCGGGTGCTGCTGCACGGCTACTATGTGGTGCCGCAGTGGTACAGCGCGACGCATCGCGTGGCCTATAAAAACACCCTGGCGTATCCGGCGACGCTGCCGCTGTACTATGGCGCGATCGACTGGATCATCTCGACGTGGTGGCTCAAGCCGGCATCGCCGTCACAACCCCAGCCGCAGCATTGACCTTTTTCGACGGAACACATTCATCATGTGGAGCTACATCGTCAAACGCCTGCTGCTGATGATCCCGACGCTGCTCGGCGTGCTCACGCTGACCTTCGCCGTGATCCAGTTCGTGCCGGGCGGTCCCGTCGAGCAGGCCGTGCGCGACCTGCGGCGCGGCGCGGAGCAGGGCATGCCGTTCGGCATGCGCGCACATTCGGGCGTGGACGCGCAGCAGATCGCGCAACTCAAGCAGCTCTATGGCTTCGACAAACCGCCGCTGCAGCGCTATTTCATGATGCTCAGCCGCTTTGCGCGCTTCGATCTCGGCCAGAGTTATTTCCATCACCAGAGCGTGTGGTCGCTGGTGGTGTCCAAGCTGCCAGTGTCGATCAGCATCGGCCTGTGGACCTTCTTTCTGACCTATCTGATATCGGTGCCGTTGGGGATTGCCAAGGCGGTGCGCAACGGCACGCGCTTCGATCTCGTCACGAGCCTGGTCGTGCTGGTGGGTTACGCGATTCCGGGCTTCGTGCTGGGTGTGCTGCTGCTCGTTCTGTTTGGCGGCGGCAGTTTTCTGCAACTGTTTCCGCTGCGCAATCTCACTTCGGACGACTGGGACACGCTCTCGCTCGGCGGCAAGATCGTTGACTATCTCTGGCACATCACGCTGCCCGTGACGGCGTCGGTGGTCGGCAGCTTCGCGGTGACGACGATGCTCACCAAAAACGCCTTCCTCGAAGAGATCCGTCGCCAGTACGTGCTGACCGCGCGCGCGAAGGGGCTGTCCGAGCGCACCGTGCTCTGGAAACACGTGTTTCGCAATGCGCTGCTGCCGCTCGTGGTGGGGTTTCCTGCGGCCTTTATCGGCGCGTTTTTCACGGGTAGCCTGCTGATCGAGACGTTGTTCTCGCTTGACGGTCTGGGGCTGCTTTCGTACGAGTCGGTGGTGCGGCGCGACTATCCGGTCGTGCTCGGCACGCTGTACCTCTTTACGCTGATCGGTCTCTTGACCAAGCTCATTTCCGATCTTTGCTACGTGTGGGTCGATCCCCGCATCCAATTCGAACAACTGGAGCGCTGAGTTGAACCGAGTCCGCACTGGCGCCGAACCCGAACCGCGCATCGACACCGTGCGCGCCTTCAAGTCGCCCACGCCCGCGCGCCGCGTCTGGCTGCGCTTCAAACAGCAGCGCCTGGGCTACTGGAGCCTGATTATCTTTATCGTCGCGTTCGCGGCGAGCCTGGCGGGCCCGCTCTGGTGCAACGACAAGCCGATCGTCGTGCGCTACGAAGGGCATCTGTATTTCCCGCTCTTCAAGGACTATCCGGAGACGGTCTTCGGCGGCGATTTCCCGACGCCTGCCGACTATCTCGATCCGTATATCCGCCATCGCTTCGACACGCCCGGCAACTTCGCGCTCTATCCGCCCAATCCGTACTACTACAACACGCTTAACTACTTTTCGAAGGTGCCGAATCCCGCGCCGCCGTCACGCCAGAACTGGCTGGGCACCGACGCGAGCGGGCGCGACCTGTTCGCGCGCCTGCTATACGGCTTTAAGGTTTCGGTGGAGTTCGGGCTGGTGCTCACGGCCATCGGCACGCTGCTGGGCGTGCTGGCGGGCGCGTTTCAGGGCTACTTTGGCGGGCGTATCGACATCGTCGGGCAACGGCTGATTGAGATCTGGAGCGCGCTGCCTGAGTTGTATCTGCTCATCATCTTCGCGTCGATCTTCGAGCCGGGCTTCATCCTGCTGATCGTGCTGCTGTCGCTGTTCGGCTGGATCGGGCTGTCGGACTATGTGCGCGCGGAATTTCTGCGCAACCGCAACCAGGATTATGTGATCGCGGCGCGCGCCATGGGCCTGTCGAACTGGCAGATCATCTGGCGTCATGTGCTGCCCAACAGTCTCACGCCCGTCATCACGTTTTTGCCGTTTCGCATGAGCGGATCGATTCTCGCGCTCACGAGCCTCGATTTTCTGGGGCTGGGCGTGCCGCCGCCGACACCGAGCCTCGGTGAGTTGCTCGCGCAAGGCAAGGGCAATCTGGACGCCTGGTGGATTTCGATGTCGACGTTTGGCGTGCTGGTGGTCACGCTGCTGCTGCTGACCTTCATGGGCGACGCACTGCGCAATGCGCTCGATACGCGCATCTCCGACGCCATGAAGGCCGGAGGCAATCAATGAGCGCGCTGCCTGAAGACTTCGAAACGCCGCTGCTGTCGATCGAAAACCTGAGCGTGCGCTTTGGCGACACGCTCGCGGTAGACGATATCGCGCTGGCCATCGGACGCGGCGAGCGCGTGGCGCTGGTGGGCGAGTCCGGTTCCGGCAAGACCGTCACGGCGCTGGCGATCCTGCGCCTGTTGAGCGACGCGCGCATCGACGGTGCGATCCGTCTGGACGGCGACGATCTGCTCGCGAAAAGCGAGCGCGCGATGCGCGGCCTGCGCGGCAACGAGATCGCGATGATCTTCCAGGAGCCGATGACGGCGCTCAATCCGCTTTACACGATCGGCGAACAGATCGCCGAAACCATCGTGCTGCACGACGGCGTGCCGAAGAAAGCGGCCTACGAGCGCGCTGTGGGCCTGCTGGAGCGCACGGGCATTCCCGAGCCGCGCCGGCGTCTGTTCAGCTATCCGCATCAGTTGTCGGGCGGCCAGCGTCAGCGCGTGATGATCGCGATGGCGCTGGCGTGCCGTCCGCGCCTGCTGCTGGCGGACGAGCCCACCACGGCGCTCGACGTAACGATACGCGGCCAGATCGTCGATCTGCTGCTCGAATTGCAGCGCGAGGAGGCGCAGCGGCGCGGCATGTCGGTGCTGCTGATCACGCACGACCTCAATCTCGTGCGCCGCTTCGCGCAGCGCGTGGCGGTGATGGAGAAGGGCCGCCTCGTGGAAACGGGCACGGTCGAGCAGATTTTCGCCTCGCCGCAGCATCCGTACACGCAGCGGTTGATCGCCAGCCGCCCCGAGCGCAACGTGCTGCCCGTGCTGCCGATCGCGCCGGTGCTGCTGGAAGCGAAGGACGTGAGCGTCGATTTCGCGACGAAGCTGTCGGGTTTTCAGGGCTGGTGGCGGCGCGGGCGCTTTCGCGCCGTCAATGACGCGAGCGTGTCGGTGCGCCAGGGGGAGACGCTGGGCATCGTCGGCGAATCGGGGTCGGGCAAGTCGACGCTGGCGATGGCCTTGTTGGGTCTGCAACGAACTGCGGGCGGCGGCGTGGAGTTCCAGGGACGGCCGATTGGGAGCTATCAGGGCCGTGAGCGCATGGGCCTGCGCGCACATCTGCAGGTGGTCTTTCAAGATCCATTCAGTTCGCTTTCGCCGCGTCAGACCATCGAGCGCATCGTAGGGGAGGGGCTGGCGCTGCATCGGCCCGATCTTTCCGCCGACGAGCGCCGCAAGCGCATCGTGGCGGTATTGCGCGAAGTGGGCCTCGATCGCACGGCGCTGCAACGGTATCCGCACGAGTTTTCGGGCGGCCAGCGCCAGCGCATCGCCATCGCACGCACGCTGGTGCTGGAGCCGCGCGTGATCGTGCTAGATGAGCCGACCAGCGCGCTTGATGTGTCGATCCAGCAGCAGGTGCTGCGATTGTTGACGGACCTGCAACGCAAATACAACCTGGGCTATGTGTTCATCAGCCACGACCTGGCGGTGATCGGGGCGATGGCGCATCGGGTGGCGGTAATGCAAAACGGCGCAATTGTGGAAGCCGGAGATGTAACAAAAATCTTCGACGACCCCACCCACGCTTACACGCGAAAGTTGCTGAAAGCTGCCTTCGATCGCTGAACCTCCTGAGAACTTTAGAGGCATTTTTGGTGAAATTCACCAATGAGGTGCGCGTCGCGATTGTATTTTTCTATAAGTTTTGACACACAAATACTATCTGGCTAGTATCGTCCAAACTTTTCTTCTAACTCCCTGATTTACGGGCAATTTCTACCGACCCATGCAGCACCGATACCTGACCCAGGCTTGCACGCGCGTCGTCGCCGGCATGTTCATCGGCGTACTGATGGCAGCAGCTAACGGCGCATTTGCCGACGAAGCCAGCAGCTTTAACCAGAATGTCTCATTCGCCCCCTCCAGCCAGGCGAATTCGCAGTCGCTCCCCTCGGCCCAGGCGGCCGTCCAGAGCGCTCCTTCCACACCTTCGGGCACCCAATCCGCACCGGCTCCGTCCGATGGCGGCGGCGCACGCGCATTCCTTTCCGGCATGGCTGGCAAGGCAGGTGACGTCGTTGTGGGCGCGCTGAACATGATCGGCGTGCGTTACCGCTGGGGCGGCAACACGCCGGATTCGGGGCTCGATTGCAGCGGCTTCGTGCGCTACGTGTTCCAGGACACGCTGGGCATGAACCTGCCGCGCCGCGCTGAAGAAATGAGCCGCGTCGGCGAAAAGGTGAGCATGAGCAACCTGAAGCCGGGCGACCTCGTGTTCTTCAACACGATGCGCCGCACGTTCTCGCACGTGGGCATCTATATCGGCGACAACAAGTTCGTGCACTCGCCGTCCACCGGCAGCACGATCCGCGTCGACGATCTGGACGACGGCTACTGGGAAAAGCGTTTCACGGGCGCTCGCCGTATCGAGACCTCGTTCACGCCGGATCAGCAGCAAAGCCTCAAGCAGCGCGTGAGCGCGCAGTTTGACAGCACCGGCGGCAACTAACTGACGGCGGTGTCACCGGATCAAAGATTAACGATCCGGACAACAAAAAGCCTGCTTCATGGAAGCAGGCTTTTTTGCGTCTGGGCCCGGCGAATCTGTCACTCAGATCGCCAGGCTACAACTCAGGCCACCGCGCCGCGCGCCGCGGCCAGCTTGCGCTCGATTTCCGCTGCCGCGCGTGCCCCGGCTTCCTCGCCCGCGAGGATCGCCGCGTTGCGCTGGGTGAAGTCGCTGCTCGACATGGCGTTCAGGCTCGGGCGGATCACGACGTCGGCGTATTTGTCGAGTTCGTAGGTCTTGATCGACTGACCCATGATCGTGAAAGTCTGCATCAGCACGTCGAACTGGCTGAGCGTCGATCCCGATTCCGGGCGCGACGAGATATCCACGGCGATCACGAAATCGGCGCCCATTTTCTTCGCGAACGAGGCAGGGACCGGGCTGACCAGGCCGCCATCGACATATTCGTGGCCGCCAATCTTCACCGGCTCGAAAATCGACGGGATGCTGCACGACGCGCGCACGGCGATACCGGTATTGCCGCGCTGGAACAGGATCGGCTGGCCGGTTTGCAGGTCGGTGGAGACGACGCCCAGCGGCTTGTTCATCTTCTCGATCGGGCGGTCGTGCAGGGTGGTGTTGAGGAAGTTCTGCAGCGCCACGCCTTGCAGGATGCCGCGCGTGCGAAACGGCATGGCCCAGTCGCTGATGGAAGCTTCGTCCATCGTCAGCGCGAGCTTGTTGAGCGCGAAACCGTTCATCCCCGACGCGTAGAGCGCGGCCACCACCGAGCCTGCGCTCGTGCCTGTCACCAGATCGACCTGGATGTTGCGGGCTTCCAGCGCCTTGATTACGCCGATATGCGCGAAACCGCGCGCTGCGCCGCCGCCTAACGCCAGACCCACGCGGATCGGGCGCTGCGTGCGCGCGATGGGCGGCGGGGCGACCTGCGGCTTGTTGTCGGGGGATTGCGTGCCGGTGCTGGTGCAGGCCGCGAGGACGCTGGAGGCGGCCGCGAGCGAGAAGTGGCGGCGGCGCAGCGAAACCGATGGGCTGGTGGACGCGGCGAGAGACGCGGAATCGGATTGCGTAGTGGACGAAAAATCGGACGAAAAATCGGGCGAAAAATCGGACGGCAAGTCGGGCTTCGAGCTGGGCTTCAAGCAATTTCTCCAGGCGGCGCGCGAACAGGCAAGAGCGTGTGGCGGGCGCGTCGCGTTTGTTCTGGTGGCCCGCAACGGCGGGCCGGTTCAGGCCGGCGAGGGCGCCAGCGCGCCGACATAATAAGGCAAAGTGCTACGCGCACACGCGTTGTGCGTGTAACGCGATGTGACGTCCGATGTGACGTCCGATGTGACGTCTGATGCCGGTTAAATGCGCGATAAATCGCGGCCGAAACGTCGTCATGCGGCACGAATGACGCGAGCCTTTGTCCCCCGCGCCCAGGGGCGGCCGAAGCGCCGTGCGGCGGGTATAATCCCGTCTCTAATTTTCCCGGTTTTTCGTTCGCTTTCGGCGCGCTGCGCGCACCTGCCCGCGCCCGGCGCAACAGGCAACGCCAAGCACCTAAAGCCGTCCACCGCTGGCCGGATCTGCCGCCTTCGTCATGCACGAAGCGGCGCGAACCGGTCGCGAGACAGCACTGTCCTCGAGTATTCGCCCATGACCACGACCCCCGTCCGTACCCGTTTCGCGCCGAGCCCGACCGGCTTCATCCACCTCGGCAACATCCGCTCCGCGCTTTATCCGTGGGCCTTCGCACGCCACAACAAGGGCATCTTCGTGCTGCGGATCGAGGACACCGACGTCGAGCGCTCGTCCACTGAAGCCGTGGACGCGATCATCGAAGGCATGGCCTGGCTCGGTCTCGATTTCGACGAAGGTCCGTTCTACCAGATGCAGCGCATGGACCGTTACCGCGAAGTCCTCGCGCAGATGCAGCAGCAGGATCTCGTGTACCCGTGCTACATGTCGACCGAAGAGCTTGATGCGCTGCGCGAGCGCCAGCGCGAAGCCGGCGAAAAGCCGCGCTACGACGGCACGTGGCGCCCGGAGCCGGGCAAGGTCCTGCCGACGCCGCCCGAAGGCGTGCAGCCGGTCCTGCGCTTCCGTAATCCGCTCACGGGCGTGGTGGTATGGGACGACGCCGTGAAAGGCCGGATCGAAATCTCGAACGAAGAGCTCGATGACCTCGTGATCGCGCGCCCGGACGGCACGCCCACCTACAACTTCTGCGTGGTGGTGGACGACCTCGACATGAAGATCACGCACGTGATCCGTGGCGACGACCACGTCAACAACACGCCGCGCCAGATCAACATCCTGCGCGCACTGGGCGGCGAGCCGCCGGTCTACGCCCACCTGCCGACCGTGCTCAACGAGCAGGGCGAGAAGATGAGCAAGCGTCACGGTGCGATGAGCGTGATGGGCTACCGCGACGCGGGCTACCTGCCGGAAGCGGTGCTCAACTACCTGGCGCGTCTGGGCTGGTCGCACGGCGACGCGGAAGTGTTCACCTGCGAGCAGTTCGTCGAGTGGTTCGATCTGGACCACCTCGGCAAGTCGCCGGCGCAGTACGACCACAACAAGCTCAACTGGCTCAACAACCACTACCTGAAGAGCGTCGAGAACGCGCGTCTGGCCGAACTCACGAAGCCGTTCCTCGCCGAACTGGGCGTGGACGACGCGGCGCTCGCCAAGGGCGCGCCGCTCGAGGGCGTGGTCGCGCTCTTCAAGGATCGCGCCAATACGATCAAGGAAGTGGCCGAAAGCGCTGCAATGTTCTATCGCGAGCCGCAGCCCGAAGCCGACGCCGTCGCCCAGCACGTAACCGATGCAGTGCGCCCGGCGCTGGCCGATCTGCTCGCCGCGCTCAAGGGTGCGGAGTGGGAGAAGGCCGCGATCTCGGCTGCCTTCAAGGCGACGCTCGCTACGCACAAGCTCAAGATGCCGCAACTGGCCATGCCGGTGCGCCTGTTCGTGGCGGGTACGACGCACACGCCGGCCATCGACGCGGTGCTCGAACTGTTCGGCCGTGACGTGGTGCTGAGCCGCATCGAAAAGGGTATTTCTGCGGCAGTGTAAAAAAACTGAAGTTTTTCTTGCTCTGGCACTAGCGCCAGAGCAAGAAGTCCTGTAGTATTCGGTCTCCTCTGAACGGGGAACGCAAGAAAAGCAGCAGATCTTGCGGAAAGTACCAAGAATCAAGCAACGAAGTTTCGCCAAAACTTCAAAGCGTAGTAAAAAAATGATTCGAAAGTGCTTGACAAGCGAAAAAATGCAGTTTAAAATTTCGCTTCTGTTTTGCAAGGGGGTATAGCTCAGCTGGGAGAGCGCTTGCATGGCATGCAAGAGGTCAGCGGTTCGATCCCGCTTACCTCCACCAACAAAACAGTGTGTTTGGCAGTAAAGTGTAGCAAGGCATTATCTGCAAAGATCATGTCCCCTTCGTCTAGAGGCCTAGGACATCACCCTTTCACGGTGAGTACAGGGGTTCGAATCCCCTAGGGGACGCCAGACATAGGCGTCGTCAACGAGGTTGACGCTGCGGCAGGTG
>NZ_DASZJJ010000105.1:0-33297 GCF_035948235.1 Paraburkholderia sp.
TATTCGAAACCTGGCGGCCCGACCTGGCGCTGGTGGACCTTGGCATGCCGGGCATGGATGGGCTGGAGTTGGCCCAACGTCTGCGCGCTCATCCGTTCCGGACCGCTCTTAAGCTGGTCGCGTTGACGGGGCGCGTATCGGAGCAGGAGCAACAGGCCGCGCTAGACGCCGGGTTTGACGCGCACCTCGCCAAACCCGTCGATATGGAGCAGGTCCGCGCGATGCTGGCAAAACGGCGTCGTCAGGACAGAGCGACGGATTGAAAATAATGCTCCAGTGATGCGAGATTGTCGGTCGATACGATCGCGCCAATGTAGCCATCGGGACGCACCAGCACCCAATCGCCGCGCTCCACCGCGTAGGCATTTTTGAAATGGCCGCCATCGTCCATGAGATCGCCGCCCGCCCCAAACGTATGAACATGTAAGCGTGCGCGCGGCGCGACCCGGGCGCGTTCGACGTCATAGCCGAAGAGCGTCCAATGCGTGCCCTTCAACAGATCGAATACACGCGTCGCATGCCCGCTTGCATGACGGATTGGCGCATCGGGCGCGCGGTCGCCTGCACGCAGCCCCGATGAGCGCTCGGGACATTCCAGCGCGAGCGCGGACCCGGGATAGCCAATGTCGAGCTGTCGTACTTCGCGCCCCCTGCGATTGTCGCCACGCTTCATCGCGTCGAGCAGCCTGGTGGAAAGGCCGAGCATATTGGCCGCGACGGTTCTGCGTTCCGCTTCATAGCTATCGAGCAATGCGTCCGGCGCGCCATCGATCACCGCCGCCAGCTTCCATCCAAGATTGTAGGCATCCTGAACACTGGTATTGAGACCCTGTCCGCCAGTAGGCGGATGAACGTGCGCGGCGTCGCCAGCGAGGAACACGCGCCCATCACGGTAGCGCTCCGCCAGCCGCGCGTTCATGTTATACGCCGATGCCCACGATACCGATTCGATATCGATGTCCGCGCGGCCCGTACGCGTGTGAACCAGCGCGACGAGTCCTTCGGCGCTGAGATCGATATCGCCCTCCAGCGCCACGGGCGCCTGTAGCTGGAACATGCCCGTGCCGACGAGCGGACATAGCGAGAGTTGCGCCTCCATGGAGCCTTCGTTGAAGCGATGCCAGACATCACGATCCAGGCCCGTAAGAAAAACATCGGCGACAACGGCACGCACTCCTAACGTTTTACCAGGAAAGCCAACACCCAGAGCGTTGCGCACAAAGCTACGGCCACCGTCCGCGCCAACCAGAAAGCGGGCGCGAATGACTTGCTCACCCTCCTGACCGATAACGCGGGCCACGACGCCGTCTTCGTCCTGATCGAACCCAACCAGCTCGCAGCCGTACTGCACCTGATGGCCGAGTTCCACGAGCCGTTCGCGCATGACCGCCTCGCTGCGAAACTGCGCGACGAGCAGCGGCGCGCCATAGGGCTCGGACGGCGTCGGTGCATCGCCTGCGAGTGCCTCGTGCCGGGCATGGCTGCCGTCCTCGCGATATTTGCGCTCGGGCGGATACGGTCCGCCCGCCAGCAGCATCCGATCCACGATACCCAGATCCTCGAAGATCTCCAGCGTGCGCGGCTGAATGCCCTTGCCGCGCGATCCGCCAAACGGCGCTGCCAGCTTGTCGAACAGACTAAACGACACGCCTCGTCTGGCCAGTTCGATAGCCAGCGTCAGGCCTGCTGCTCCGGCCCCGGAAATCACCACATCAACCGATCTCTCCCGCATCTTCGCCTCCAAACTGTGTGTAAAATGCACGCAATGGGAGGATGTTATGCCGTCGCAAAGAAATGTGCAAGATACACACATCTCGGAATCGATCCGGGAATTACATGGGGCGCTGATCCGGATCGTCAGCGTGATGAACCGTCCCGAGGTGGACGAGAACATGATTCAGGAAGCGGGCATTTCGCTCGACCGCGCCCTGTTTCCGCTGCTGGTGGCCATCGAGCGCTTCGGTCCGATCGGCATGGTCGATCTGGCGGGACGCGTCGGCCGCGATCACTCCACGGTCAGCCGCCAGGTCGCAAAACTGGAAAGCCTGGGTCTGGCCGATCGCCGCGCTGGCGCCGCAG
Organism: Paraburkholderia sp.; assembly: GCF_035948235.1. GTDB lineage: Bacteria > Pseudomonadota > Gammaproteobacteria > Burkholderiales > Burkholderiaceae > Paraburkholderia. The sequence continues at coordinate 2,080 of NZ_DASZJJ010000105.1, forward strand.
ACGGACGCGTTCGCGAAGTGGTTGTCACGCCCAAGGGCAAGACCATGACCGATGCTGTCGATGCGGCGCGCGATCGCCTGGGGCGGGCGTTATTTGCCCATTGGGAGCATCAGGAAATCGACCAACTCGTGCGTCTTTTGCGAAAATTCGCCGATGGCGTGGAGGTCCACTCTGCCGGCTCGCAGGAATAAGCAGGCTGCAACAGGCGGCCTGCAATAAGCGGACTGGAAAAGCACAGATCGACACCATTCGATGACTTACGCAACCGTGTTGAATGAGCACCGCGATCATTGGCTCGCCGCGCGTCGCGATCCGGAGACGGGTATCGAAGGCCTGCGCGCGCATTTCAGCGGCCACGCCTACGATCCACACGATCACGACGACATGTTGATCGGCTACACCGAGCAAGGCGTGCAGCGATTTCAGTGTCATCAGTCCCTGCACACGAGCGTGCCGGGCCGCGCGATCCTGATCGAGCCCGGTGCGCTGCACGACGGTCACGCGCCGGAGCAAGGCGGTTTCACTTACGCGATGTTGTATCTGCCGCAAGACTGGGTCGAACACGCCGCGCGTCGGCTGGATCTCCCCGGCCTGCACAGTGTCGAGGCGGCCTTCAGCCATACGCTCGTGGACGATCGCGTGCTTGTCGATGCGATTCAGGGCGCGTTTTTCAGCATCTATCACAACGAAGGCAGGCTCGCGCGCGATCAGGCGCTCGACCATCTGCTGACGCAACTCAGCGGCCAGTTGCGCGACGCCGCCGCCACGCACCATCTCCCTGCGCCGCTTGCCGCCCTGCGTGTGCGCGATCTGCTGCACGAACAGATGGACGGCAATGTCGGCCTCGATGAGCTGGCAAGTGCGGCCGGGATCGACCGCTTTCGCCTGACGCGTCTTTTCAAGCGCACTTTCGGCACGTCGCCGCACGCGTATCTGGTGCGCTTGCGCCTGCGCGCGGCGCGGCAATTGCTGGCAACCGGGCATCGCCCGGCCCAGGTGGCGGCAATGGTCGGCTTCGCGGATCAGAGCCATCTGGGCCGCTGGTTTCTGCGCGCTTACCGGATGACGCCCGCGGCCTATCGGCAGCTGTGCACAAACGTTCCAGACTGATCGCGACAAATCGCGGACCATGAGCGCTCAAGGAGGAACACTCATGTTCGACACCAAAGTGGCGCTGATCGTGCGCGATGACCTGGCGGTCTGGCAGAAACTCAACGTTGTCGCCTTTCTCGCAACCGGCGTGGCGGCGGCGATCCCTCACGCGCTAGGCGAGCCTTACGAGGACGCCGACGGCCGACAGTATGGACGCATGCTGGGCCAGCCGATGCTCGTGTTCGCCGCCGACCTGGGCGGTCTGCAAGCCGCGCATCAGCAGGCGGTCGCGCGCGAACTCGACATCGTGCCTTATGTACACGCCATGTTTTCGACAGGACACGATGCAGCGAATCGCGCGGCATTTCGTGCTCAGGATGCAGGCAATCTGGATTTCGTCGGCCTTGCGCTGCACGGCACCAAAAAAGCCGTGGACAAGGCCGTTAAAGGTTTGGCCTTGCATAGCTGATTCGATGCGGATAAATCATGAGTGTGGGCATACCTCATGAATGAGAAGCGGGCACAAACTGGCACAATACGCCCTCATGGAAACCGCAGACCTTGAGCGCCTTGTCACGCTCGCCATGCCCTTCGGCAAATACAAAGGCCGGCTTATCGCCGATCTGCCCGGCCACTATCTCAACTGGTTCGCCCGCGAAGGGTTCCCGCCGGGCGAGATTGGCCGGCTTCTCGCCTTGATGCAGGAGATGGACCATAACGGCCTGCGCGAGCTGCTCGCGCCGCTGCGCAAACGCACCTAGCGCGTATCGCAGTTCATGTTCCTGTCCGACGCCCGGAAGACATGACCGCTCATTCCCAATCCGATAAAAAATTCCGATAACGACTTTTCACCGCGCGAATCGATCGATTAAAGAAATCAATTCGTATGAATATTGACCGGAAGGACATGAGCGGACTAACCTGAATTGGCAAACACTCTTCTAAGCGCTTGATTCATGCGTTTAGCGTAGTCGTTGATGTCCAGCGATCGAGGCTAACAACCATGAACTCTCTCGACATTCAGGAAAGCATTCGCGAAGTCAATCTCTCCTATCTCATGCTGGCGCAGCGCATGTTGCGCGAGGATCGGGCCATCGGCATGTTCCGTCTCGGCCTGGCCGCTGAAATTGCCGATATCCTGCTCAACCTGTCGCTGGCCCAGGTGATCAAGCTGGCCTCTTCGGACCACCTGTTGTGTGCGTTCCGCTTCAACGATCAGATGCTGTTGTCCGCGCTCACGCAGCCCGCGAAACACGTCGAAATTGCCTCCACTCATGCTGCCATCCTGATGGCAGGTCATCCCGTTGAACTACTCGTCTGAGCTCTATCCGTCATGAATACAATGACCCGAAAGAGCGTCACCGAAGATGCGCAAGAAGTGTTTCGCGCAATCGCACTGATTGAACTCGGGGCGCGCATGCAGGTACTCGAAAGCGAATTGTCGCTCTCGCGTGATCGACTGATCCGTCTTTACCGTGAATTGCGCGGCGTATCGCCACCCAAGGGCATGCTGCCATTTTCGGCTGACTGGTATATGCCGTGGCTGCCCAATATCCACGCATCGCTATTCTTCAATACGTATTTGTTTCTCAGGAAGGAAGCGAGTTGTTCGCATCTCGATGCGCTCACCAAGGGATATCGGCTTTATCTGGAACATTGCACGCGCACCGAAGCCATGCCCGTGCTGGATCTGACGCGTGCATGGACGCTGGTGCGATTCTTCGAAGCCGAAATGCTGCAATTGACACCGTGCTGCCGCTGCACCGGCAAATTCGTGGCTCACAAGCACGACTTGCAGAAGGGCGTGGTGTGCGGCGCCTGCCAGCCGCCGTCGCGAGCGGGCAAGACAAGGAAGGCGGCGCGCGCGGTGGTCGAGGCGATTGCCGCAACCACCGCAGTTACCGAGGATGTGCCCACCGTCACAGCGGAGGCCGTGAACGAAGTGGCGGTTCAGGCAGCTTGAGCCCTTTTTAACGGAGCAGATCGCCAGGGAAAACCCGCACTCCAACTTGCCCAGCATCGGTCGATATCGCGGGTATCCGTGTGATTTGCACACGCCGGGAGCCACCGATGAAAGTCCGTTTGTTATTCGCCTCTGTGATCTGGGCCGCAACGTGCGCCGTTGCCTCGCCGGTGTTTGCGGGCACATCGAGCGCATTGACGGGACTGACCGACGACGACACCAGCACAGTGTTTTCGTCGGTGAAATTGACCACGCTGCAGGACGTGAGCGGGAGCGCGAAACTCACTGCCCCGAGCGCTTCCGTGGGCGCCGACGTGCTGCGCGGCGCAAGCGGCAATGTGGGCGTGAACCTCACCGCAGGTGTGCTCAATGCGCAAGCCAATCAGCTTGTTGTGGCCACCACGTCGCAAGCACAAATCGTCACGCAACAGAACGTGCATGCGGTCGTGCAGATGATCGCCGGCAGCGCGAGCGCCGAACTCGGTGCGGGCGCACTCGCTGGCGCGAGCGGCAATATCGGTATCAATATCGCTGCCGGTGCGGGCAATGCGCAGTCCAATGCGTTGATCGTGCATTGACTTCAGCAGTAGCCCGTGAGGAGCGCCCTTGCCCATTCCGGCCGGTTATTCGACGCGGCCACCCTGGCGGCCTCGTTCCAGTCGTATTCGACGGCTTTAAACCGCACGTCCCATCCAGACGCATGCTTCGTGACGATGGCGTAGCGGGCATGCGCAGAGCCCGCTTCCATCCGATGCGCGAAGGGATGTTCGTCCTCGTACGCCGGCAGGCCGACACTGCCGGGGTTCACGATCAGCCGCCCGTCTTCGAGCTTTAGCGATCGTTGTAAATGCGTGTGCCCGCACAGGACGAGCGTGGCCTGCGCGTCGCCCGCGCGGCTTTCGACTTCGGCGCGCGTCGCGACCCGGCAACCGCTTGCCGTCACGGTTTCAAGGAAGTAGTCGAGATCGCTGGAGGGTGTGCCATGCACAAGCAGAACGTCTTCGACGGGTCTGAGCGTGGCGGGCAGATCGCGTAGCCAGGCCAGCTGATCGTCGCGCAATGCGCGGTACGCAAACCGGTCGGACGCACCCATGCGCGACGGGTCTCCCGCAAGAAGCTGCCGCTCATGATTGCCCTTGATCGTCGGCAGGCCAAGCGCCATGAGCCGGTCGGCCGTTTGCGCAGGATAGAGCGCGCCAGAAAGAATGTCGCCGAGATTGACGATCAAATCCACGGTTTCATTGCGGGCGTCATCCAGCACGGCGTCGAGTGCGGCCAGGTTGCCGTGAATATCGGAAAGCGCTGCGATTTTCATAAGTTGTTCGAATCATTTGCACATCACAAGTGTAATGGCTTAATGTCATATCTTTAAAAGAATAACCCGCCCGGACGGATCGACCGCAAACCGTTCCCTGCGCGTGGCTGAAGCCGCGAACCCGGTTCGCGCGTGACGGTCCGGTTTTTGGGACCGCACGCACACGCAACCCCCTCGGCAGAAATTCTTTATGCTCTGGCAAAGTCCCCAGCAGCACCTAACAACGAGGGTGCCATGTCAGATCGACCCGATTCCAAGGATTCCAGGCGACCCGCCGAGGGCAACACCGCGCGTTCGCTGGCGCTGATCGCCGCCGTCGTGGTGGTCCTCGTGGCCGCTTTCGCCTACACCGCGGGCTGGCTCACGCCGGAGCGCATCACGCCCGCCAAGGTCGTCAACGGCCTTGCGCCGCCGGGCGGCCCCGCCCTGGGCTTCCGGCGCAATCACGCCAAGGGCATCTGCTTCACCGGCACCTTCGAGGCCAACGGCGCGGGCGCGGCGCTCTCCAGGGCACCCATGTTCGCGGCGGGCTCCTATCCCGTCACGGGCCGCTTCAATCTCGCCACCGCCGACGCCAAAGCCGCCGACGCCACCGTGCGCGTGCGCGGCATGAGCCTGCGCATCCTCGCGCCCGATGGCAGCGACTGGCGCACGGCCATGATCGACGCGCCGTTCTTCCCCGTCGCCACGCCCCAGGCGTTCTACGCGCTGCTGCAGGCGGCAGGCAACAAGAGCGACCCGGACGCCATGAAGAACTTCATCGCCGCACACCCGGAATTCGCGGCGTTCGGCGCGTGGGCGGGCAGCGCCCCGTGGACCGCCTCCTACGCGCAGGAGCGCTACAACAGCCTGAACAGCTTCGTGTTCACCAATGCGCAGGGAGAAGATCACGTCGTGCGCTGGTCGTTCCTGCCCGCGCAGACGCCCGAGCCGGTCTCGCCCGACGTGCTCAAGCAGCGCGGCGCCGACTTCCTCGCCTCCGACATCACCGATCGCGTGCATGCCGGGCCGCAGCGCTGGACGATGATCGTGACCGTGGCCGATCCGGGCGACCCGACCGACGACCCGAGCAAGGCCTGGCCGGACCAGCGCCGCAAGGTGGAAACCGGCACGCTGGTGGTCAACGCCATCGAGCCCGAGCCGGACGGCCCCTGCCGCGACCTGAACTTCGATCCGACGGTGCTGCCCACGGGCATCCACGTCTCCGACGATCCATTCCCCGCCGCACGCTCCGCCGCCTATTCGGTCTCGTTCAACCGCCGCACCGCGGAGGACAAGGACTACCCGCACACGCCCCCCGAAGGAGCGAAGCCATGAGCCCGAGCCACGCACCTGAAGCGCGCTTTTCGCCGCTGCAACGCGCCCTGCACTGGATCATGGCGATCTGCATCCTGTCGATGCTGTTTATCGGCGTGGGCATGGTCTCGACCATCCGGCCCGATTACCTCACGCTCGTTTCGATCCACAAGCCGCTGGGCATCGCCATCCTGATCCTCGCGCTGATCCGCCTCGTGACGCGGCTCGTGAAGGGCGCGCCGCCACTGCCCATCGACATGCCGGAGCCGATGAAACTGGCCGCCCACCTCTCGCATCTGGCCTTTTACGCGCTGATGATCGCGCTGCCGCTGATCGGCTGGGGGATGCTTTCGGCGGCCGATTATCCCGTCGTGGTCGCCGGTATTCGCTTGCCGGCGATCCTGCCCCATAGCAATGAATTGCATTCGCTGCTATGGAATGCCCACCGCTTCCTCGCGCTGTGCTTCTTCGCGCTGATCGTCGTGCATCTTGCGGCGGCGCTGTTTCACGCGCTGGTGCGGCGCGACGGCGTATTCCACGCCATGTCGCCCTGGCGCTAATCGCTTTAATTTTATTTAAGGGGCAGATAAAGGGCAGCTAAGGGTGCCTAAGGGCGGCTACAATTCCGCCCTTTTCTTTTATCTGAGCGATTAACACGAGCCGCGATTGTTTTTCTCAGCGCAATTCTGATTTCGTTCTATTAGCATTGTCTTTCGATAGCAACGTTCTACACTCCCTCCATCGCAATTGCGACGCACCGCACAAAGGTGCAACGCCAGATTGCTGCTTAATCCGGAGGTGTAGTCATGTTGCAGGTCTTCGAAGGCGCCGCAGCCATTGCCGCTCTGAGCCTTTATCTGATTCCGTCAATCGAGGCCGACGCGCGCAATCACAGCGACGCGCTCGCCATCACGCTGGTCAATATTCTGCTGGGCTGGACCATCGTTGGCTGGTTTGCGGCGCGCGCCTGGGCGCATCGCCGTCACGACGACCGGCTGCTGGCGCGCGCGGGCCGCAAGTTCCGCAGCGCCGCAGGCCGCCTTACGAGCCAGAAGATCGTCGATCACGCCAGGCTGCGCGCGATTCAGGAATGCCGCGATAAGACGTCCCGCAATCGCCGCGTAGCGACTTCGCTCTGCTCCTGAAACACCTGAAATTCCTGAAATAACTGCCGGGCGGCCAGGGAGCCGCCCGGTCCCATTAGTCCCCCGTTAGTCCCCAATACGAAGTTAAAAATGCAGTCGAACACCCCTTTGTCGATGTTTCCAGGTACGTTTTTTCGCCTGATCGCTTCCCTGTTTGCCACCGCAACCGTTTTATCCGCATGCGCCTCGGCGGGCGACGTCACCGCTACCGGCAAGGATGGCGTCTACAGCGTGACCGCTTCCGCAGCGGGAGGTCGTCTCGCGTGGGCGCGCGCCCATCGCCGCGCCCAGGCCGAAGCCAACGACTATTGCGCAGCGCGCGGCATGCAGACCAGCTTCGCGGTGGAAAGCACACAAGGCGTGGAAGCGCTCGCGCAGCAGGATTCCGTGCTGCGCTTCCAGTGCAATCCCAGGTTTTAGGCGCGATGTTTTAAAGCGGCTTTAAAAGCCGTTTAAAGCGAGCGCTTGATCGCCTCATCCAGCAGCGACAAGCCGAGATCGACTTCTTCCTCGCTCACCGTCAGCGGCGGCGCGATGCGGAAGACACCGCCCATGCCGGGCAACTGCACGATGTTCATGCTCAAGCCGAGGTTCATGCATTCGCGCGTGATCTTCGCGCCGAGGCCATCGGCGGGCGCTTTGCTGCGCCGGTCCTTGACGACTTCCATGCCGAGCAGCAAACCGCGCCCGCGCACGTCGCCGATGCATTCGTAGCGCTCCATCAGATCGAGCAGCCCGCGGCGCAGGCGCTCGCCCATCACGTTCGCGCGCGCGACCAGCCCTTCGCGCGCCACCACGTCGAGCACGCGCAAGCCCACAGCGGCAGGCAGCGGGTCGGACACATGTGTCGTGTAAAACAGGTAGCCGCGCTCGTGAGCCAATTCCTCGATCTGCGCCGAAGTCACTACCGCCGCCAGCGGCAGCCCCGCGCCCAGCGTCTTCGACAGCGTGAGAATGTCGGGCGTGACGCCGTCGCGCTCGAAGGCGAACATCGTTCCCGTGCGGCCCACGCCGGTCTGCGCTTCATCGAGGATCAGCAGCATGCCGCGCTCTTCGCACTTGCGCTTGAGCGCCGCGAGATAGCCCGGCGGCAGTTCGATGATGCCGCCCGAACTCAGGATCGGCTCGGCAATGAACGCCGCGAGGTTGCCGCTCGACTGGCGATCGATCAGATCGAACGCGTAGTCGAGTTCGGCGAGATAGTCGTATGCGCCGTCGCGCTCGAAACGCGGCCGGTAAGTGAACGGTGCGGGAATCGCGAACGAGCCCACCGCCGCCGGTCCCACGCCCTTGCGCCCCGCGCTGTAGGTGGCCGACGCCGCACCGCCGGTCATGCCGTGCCACGACTGCGCAAAACCCACGATTTCGTACTTGCCGGTGACGAGTTTGGCCATGCGGATGGCGGCCTCGTTCGACTCCGCGCCGGTGCTGAGCAACAGCGCGCGGTCGAGCCCCGGCGGCGTGATATCGGCCAGGCGCGTGGCCAGATCGACCACGGGCCGCGAGAGCATGCCGCTGAAGAGGTGATCGAGCCGCCCCGCGTACTCCCGGATCACCTCGACGATCTCCGGATGGCTGTGGCCGAGCACAGCGCTCATCTGGCCCGAAGTGAAATCGAGAATCGGGCGATCGTCGGCGTCATAAACGAAACTGCCTTGCGCGCGCTCGATGATCATCGGCTCGAAGCTGCCGCCGTAGCGGATCAGATGCTGTCTGGCGTTGTGCCAGAAGCTTGCGTCGTCGTTGCGGGACTGGGACACCGTGCTTCTCCTAGTGAATGGCAGCATGCCTTGCAGTCTAGAACGCACTCTGTATTTATAAAATCGAATAGTATTAATGGGAGCTAGAAGCCGCGCTAATATCTGGAGCCATGCTGTGAGCCGCGTACTCGAAATCGATCTGCTGCGTTCGTTTGCCGTGATTGCCGAAGTGCGCGCGCTCAGCCGCGCCGCCGAACGCGTCGGCCGCACCCAGTCCGCGTTGAGCCAGCAAATGAAGCGGCTGGAGGCCATCGTCGATCAACCGCTGTTCCAGCGCACCGGGCGCGGTGTGGTGCTCACGCATCCGGGCGAGCGTCTGCTCGTGCACGCGCAGCGCATGCTGCGGCTGCACGACGAAGCAATAGCCGACCTGAGCGGCACGGGCCTCACGGGCAACCTTCGCTTCGGCTGCCCGGACGACTACGCTGCCGTATTTCTCCCCGCGCTGCTGCGCCAGTTTTCGAGCCAGCATCCGCATGCGCTGGTGGAGGTGGTGTGCGCGCCCACGCCCAGGCTCCTCGACCTGCTCGACAAACGCGCGGTCGATCTGGCGATGGTCTCGCTGCCCGACGCGGCGCCGGGCGAAGACCCGATACGCCGCGAGCAACTGGTATGGATCGGCTATCCGGGCCTCGATCCAGCGCACTTCGATCCCTTGCCGCTCGCGCTGTCCGACGCGGATACGCTCGATCACATCGCCGCCTGCGAAGCGCTGCAAGACGCGGGCCGCGCCTGGCGCATCGCCTGCGCGAGCAGCAGTCTGTCGGGGCTGCTGGCGCTGGTGCGCGCGGGCCAGGCGTTCGCGGTGATGACGCAAACAGCCGTGCCGCCCGATCTGGCAATACTGAACGGCGACCCCGCATTGCCACCCTTACCCGCTGTGGGCATCACCGTGAAATCCAGCCGCAAGCGGCCCTCGCAGCTGGCTACGGCCTTCGCGGAACATATCCGCGCGGTATTGCCAGTGCTGTAAAAACACATAAAAAGCAACCATGCCGAAATACGCTGGTGCAGCGGACTATCAGGCGTTGCCGGTTCCATTGCTCGATTTAAAAAAGGCGTTTTTTCGGGCTTTCGACTGGCCTGGTCGCACAGTTCGATCCCGGTCGAGACGCCAACGATTCGCGTGCGCAATCCGGCGGCGATATACTCCGCGCAACCCAGCCACTTTTGCCATCGCACCCTGTTTCATGAGCGAGTACGTCCACTACCAGCAGGTGTCCGAGGTCCCCGGCCTCGTGCTGAGTACCGCGCGCTTCGCTGAATTCAGCTTCGATCGGCACTTCCATCTGGATTTTCACGTGGGGCTCGTAAGCGAAGGCATCCAGCGCCAGGGCAGCCACGGCAGCACGGTGCTGCTCGGCCCGGGCCGCATCGCATTGATGCCGCCTGGCGAGATCCACGACGGCATGGCGGAAGACGGCGGCCAATACACGCTCAAGACCTTCCGGCTTTCACAGGAACTCGTTGCCAGCGTCGCCGGGGAACTCAGCGGCCGCCCACGTGCGCCCGAACTCGGCGGCACCGTGCTCGACGATCCCGTGCTTGCAGGGCGCCTCGTGCGCCTGCACGACACGATGCATGACGACGGCGGCGCAGGCAGCCTGGATGTACAGACGCAGTGGCTCACGCTGCTCGAAAGCCTGCTGTGCCAGTCGCGCGCGATCGTGCCCGAGCGCGTGCCAGGCGCGCTGTCTGCGGGCCAATGGAGCCGCGTGCGCGACTACTGCTTCAGTCGTCTGGCGGAAAAAATCACCCTCGAAGAGCTGGCCGGGTTATGCGGACTTGGCCGCTTTCAGTTCCTCAAGCAGTTCAAGCTGACCATCGGCATGACGCCGCATGCGTGGCTCCTGCGGCTGCGGCTCGAACGCGCCTGCGAACTCCTGCTGCAAGGCCCGCAGCCAATCGCCAGCGTGGCGCAGGCCGTGGGTTTCTACGATCAGAGCCATTTCAATCGCGCGTTCCGCCAGGCTTACGGCGTCGCGCCCTCGTGCTTTCGGGCTTAGATCCGGGCGCGAATATCAAGCCGGAAATCCGCGCGTCTTGATCGCGTCCGTCAATTTTTTACAAGCGCCGCGCCTCTCACCCGTCATACGATGCCCGCATCCGGGGCATCAGCCCTGGCTGAGTTGAGGAAACGATCATGACAAGTAGCGACAGGGCGCCGGCTCTGGGATTCACGAGCGACAACATCGCGGGCGCGTCGCCCGAAGTGATCAAGGCACTGGTGGCCGCGAGCACGGGACAGGCCAACCCCTATGGCGCGGACCCGTACACGGCCAGCGTCGAGCGGCGTCTGTGCGAAATCTTCGAACGCGAAGTAGACGTCCTGCTGGTGCCCACCGGCACCGCCGCCAACGCGCTGTGCCTGAGCGCGATGACGCCGCCATGGGGCAACATCTATTGCCACGCGTCGAGCCACATCAACAACGACGAATGCGGCGCGCCTGCGTTCTACTCGAACGGCGCAAAGCTCGTGACGGTGGACGGCGCCGCCGCAAAAATGGTCCCTGCAAAGCTGCTGGAAGCGGCGCGCTCCAAAGTCGGCGACGTGCATTCGACCCAGCCCGCGTGCGCGAGCATCACGCAGGCGACGGAGGAAGGCAGCGTTTATACGCTCGCGGAAGTCGAAGCGATCGGCGCGGCCTGCAAGGCCGCGAACATCCGCCTGCATATGGACGGCTCGCGCTTCGCCAATGCACTGGTTTCGCAGCACTGCACGCCCGCAGAGATGACCTGGAAGGCCGGCGTCCACGCGCTCTCGCTGGGCGCGACCAAGAACGGCGTGCTCGCGGCGGAAGCAATCGTGGTGTTCGACCGCTCGCTTACGACTGAACTGGCATTCCGCCGCAAACGCGCGGGTCATTTATTCTCGAAGATGCGCTTTCTGGCCGCGCAGATCGACGCGTATCTGAGCGACGATCTCTGGCTGCGCAATGCGCGTCAGGCGAATGCGACGGCGCTGCGGCTCACGCAAGGACTTGCGGCACTGGATGGCGTGGAAATCATGGGCGCGCCCACCGCGAACATCGTGTTCTGCCGCTTGCCCGAGCCGATGATCAAGGCACTGCTCGATGCGGGCTTCCGTTTTTATCACGACCGCTGGGGCCCGGGCATTGTGCGCTTTGTGACCGCGTTCTCGACGACGTTCGAAGACGTCGATCATTTGCTGGAGCGGGCGCGCGCCGCGAGCCGTTGATTCCGGCCTCAGGGCGCGCGCCTCGCGATCAATCCGGCGTAGCCAGATACGGACTCACACTGCCCGCCTCGAACGGCCGGGCGTGAATCTCCATTCGCGCAATGCTTTGCAGATGGACCTCGTCAGGGCCGTCTGCAAAGCGCAATGCGCGCCCCCACGTCCAGCTGTCGGCCAGCGGCGTATCCGGGCTCAGCCCCATCGCGCCAAATACCTGTATCGCGCGCTCGCACACGGCCGTATGCACGCCCGGCACCAGCGCCTTGATCATCGAAATCTCCTTGCGTGCTGCCTTCGCACCCACGGTGTCGATCATCCACGCGGCCTTCAGCACGAACAGACGCGCCTGATCGATTTCGATACGCGATTTCGCGATCCATTCCGCTACCGAGCCATGCTCATGCAGACGCTTGCCGAACGCCGTGCGCGCCTGGGCACGCTCGATCATCAATTCGAGCGCCAGTTCCGCCGCGCCAATCGAGCGCATGCAGTGGTGAATGCGTCCCGGACCGAGGCGCGCCTGAGCGAGCGCAAAGCCGCTGCCTTCCGCACCCAGCAGATTTTCTTTCGGCACACGCACGCCCTTGAATTCGATTTCGCAATGGCCTTCGGGCGCCGTGTGATTGACCACGGTGATATTGCGAATGATCTTGACGCCCGGCGTATCGCGCGGCACGAGAATCATGCTTTGCTGGCTGTGGCTCGGCGCATCGGGATCGGTCTTGCCCATCACGATAAAGATCTGGCAGTTCGGGTGCGCAGCATTGGTGATGAACCATTTGCGCCCGTCGATCACGTAGTCGTCGCCGTCACGGCGAATGCGCGTAGTGATATTGGTCGCATCCGACGACGCCACCGCCGGTTCCGTCATCGCGAACGCCGAGCGGATCTTGCCGTCGAGTAGCGGTTCGAGCCATTGCTTGCGTTGCGCCGGCGTGGCGAACATATGGAGCAGTTCCATATTGCCTGTATCCGGTGCATTGCAGTTGAATACTTCGGAGGCCCAGGGAACGCGACCCATGATCTCCGCGAGCGGCGCGTATTCCAGATTGCTCAGACGGGTGCCCGGCTCGTCATCTTTCAGATGCGGCAGAAAGAGATTCCACAGCCCTTCCGAGCGCGCCTTGTCCTTGAGCGCCTCCATGAAGGACACCGGGTATTGCCCCGCATTCACTTCCTCATGCCACTGGTGAATGCGCGGCACGATATGCTTGTCCATGAACGCGCTCAACTGGGCGCGCAGCGCCTCGACTTTCGGGCTATAGGCGAAGTCCATCTTGCTCTCCTCAATCGGATTGGTTAGCGCGGTTCAGATCGTCAGGCCACCGTCCACGACGATGCACTCGCCGTTGGTGTAACTCGACGCATCGGAGACGAGATACAGCACCGTGCCCGCCATTTCGCGCGGCTCGGCGTGACGGCGCAGCGGGATCTTGCCAATCGCGTCTTCGTAAAGCGCCTGATCCGCGAACAGCGCACCCGCAAAGCGGGTTTTGGTGAGACCTGGCAGCAGCGCATTCACGCGAATGCCCAGCGGCCCGCATTCCTTGGCGAAGGCGCGCGTCATGTTCACGACGCCGGCCTTGGTGATCGAATAAATGCCCTGACGGTCGCCCGGTTGCAGCGCATTGACGGACGCCGTGTTGACGATCGCGCCCCCGCCGTGCTCGCGCATCAGCTTGCCCGCTTCCACCGACATGAAGAAATAGCCGCGCAGGTTGACCTCGACGGTCTTTTCGAACGAGGCGAGATCGGTATCCAGAATATGGCCGAAGTACGGATTCGCAGCCGCGTTGTTGACGAGAATGTCGAGCCGGCCATGACGCTCGCGAATATGACCGAAGATCGCCTGGATATCCTCGATACGGCCAACGTGGCAGGCAACGGCTTCGGCGCTGCCGCCCGCCTCGCGAATGCCGCGCGCCACGGCTTCGCAATCGTCGATCTTGCGGCTCGAAACGATCACATGCGCACCCTGCTGCGCGAGCAGCTTCGCGATTTCTTCGCCGATACCGCGGCTTGCGCCCGTGACCAGCGCGATTTTCGATTTCAGATCAAACAGATTAGTCATCTTAAGTAACCTCAATATTGCTTGCGCAGAGTGGATAGCGCGTGAAATTTAAATCAGATCGACGCCCATTTGCGCCAGCGCGCCCGCCATTTCACCCACCTGGCGCGCCTTGTCGTTCGAAGCATTGCCGCCAAGCGCGCGCTTTTTCACGCCCTGCGCGATCGACGCCAGGCGGAAGAAACTGAAGGCAAGGTAAAAGTTCCAGTTTTCGATGGCGTCGATACCGCGCAGGCGGCAGTAATGCGCGACGATTGCGTCCTCATCCGGCACACCCAGCGCGGCGCGATCAAGGCCCGCCAGCCCGGCGATGTGACCCTGGGGCGGCAGGCGCAGACACATGCAGAAATACGCCAGATCCGCGAGCGGATTGCCGAGCGTGGACAGTTCCCAGTCGAGTACTGCGCGCACGCGTGGCGCGCCACGCTCGAAAATGAAATTGTCGATACGGTAGTCGCCATGTACGAGCGTCGGCTTGCCGGATTCGACGGGGCAATGTGCAGGTAGCCACGCAATCAGCTTTTCCATGGCGTCGAGATCGTCGGTCTGGGCGGCGCGGTATTGCGTCGTCCACAGATCGATCTGGCGTGCGAAGTAATTGCCTGCGCGACCATAGTCGGCCAACCCCACGGCTTCGACATCGACATCATGGAGCGCCGCCATGGTGTCGATCAGCGCATCGAAATAAGCGCTACGCCGCTCGACACCCAGTTCAGGCAAGGCCGGGTTCCAGAAGGTTTCACCATCCTCGAAACTCATCACATAGAACAGGCTGCCGATAACATCGCGGTCCTCGCACAGATGCAGCGCCCGCGCGACCGGCACCGGCGTCTCGCGCAGCGCGGTGAGCACGCGGAATTCGCGATCCACCGCATGCGCGGACTTAAGCAGCGCGCCCGGCGGTTGCCGCCGCAGGACATAGCGACCACCCGCCGTCGTCAGCAGGAACGTGGGATTGGACTGGCCGCCGGCGAACTTCTCGATGGTCACCGGGCCCTGAAAGCCGGGTACGTGAGCCGCCAGATAGCGCGTGAGTGAATCAACGTCGAATTGAAGTGGGTTATTCATGCTGCGCAAGTGCAAAGTAGAAAATGCAAATCAGCCATAGGTGACGAGCTTGCGGCGCTCGGCGCGTTCGAGATGAGGGAGCGCGTTGAAGCCGACCAGCGATATCGCGCTTTCGTTGAAAACGTACTGACTCACGCTGCTGTTGCGAATCTGCATGTTGAGCGCGATGGCGGTGGAAGCCGGCGCTTCGAGTATCTGTTGCGTGAACACCGCGATGGCGCCCCCCGAACTCACCGCCAGCACGCGCTTGCCGCCCATGCGCTGGATCGCTTCACGCGCACGCGCCACGCGCGCCTGAAACTGCTGCCAGGTTTCCGGCAGGTCGCCCGGCAAGCGGTCCTCGGACCACAGCAGCAGCGCATGCTTGAGCGCCTTGTAGAAGTGCTTGACGTTGCCGTCTGCGGGCGCGGGCGGCATGAGGCCGCTCGCTTCGAGCGCGGCGAACAGGGCGTGGAAGTCGTATTCGTTGAGATCGGCGTCCTGCACGACCTCGATTTTTGGGGCGCGCATGCCTTCGAGCAATGCCTCGGCGGTTTGCTCGTGACGGCGCATCGTGCCGGTCACGATGCGGTCGAACTGCATATCCGCCTGCGCGAAATATTCGCCGAGCCACGTCGACTGGATGCACCCCGAGGGCGACAACGCATCGTAATTCTGTGCGCCCAGCGACGCCTGCCCGTGCCGTACCAGATAGAGATCCGCCATGCCTTCCTCGCGTGAAGATGGCTGAAACGATAGCTGGCCCTTCGGCATTCAGGAAGTTTATTCTATTTATATCCCGCCATAACTAACGGTGATGATCGAAGGGCTGGAGGTTCTTCTTGCGCATCAGCCGCGCAATCTGCTCGCGCAGCCAGCGGTGCGCGGGGTCTCCCGCCACGCTGCGGTGCCAGTAGCCGTGCGATTCGAGGCTCGGAAGATCGAACGGCAGCTTGAGGATGCGCGCGTCGTAGCGTTGCAGCAGCGTGAGCGGCGCGGTGAGCGCCAGATCGGTGCGCATGGCGATCAGCGGCGCCACCAGATAGTGCTGTACGCGCGTGAGAATGTTGCGGCGCTGCCCGAGCTTGTTGAGTTCCGTATCGACGAGACCCGGCCCCTGGCGGCGGCTGGAAACGTGGATATGACCGAGGCTCAGGTAATCGTCGAGCGTGAGCTTTTTCTTCGCGAACGGATGATCCTGACGCACGAGGCACGCGTAGCGGTCGCTGCCGAGCGGCGCCTGTTCCAGTTGCGGATCGTCGATCAGCGGCGCGTCGATCGCCAGATGGACTTCGCCGCTCGCCAGCGCTTCGGGCACTTCGCGGCGCGTCGTGAAGTAGCTCTCGATACGGATGCCGGGCGCGAGGCGCTGCAGCACCTCTTCGAGCGCGGGCAGCAACAGCGCCTCGGTGAGGTCGTTCATGCTCAAACGAAAGGTGCGCTGCGAAGTCGCCGGGTCGAAACGCTCGCCCGCATGGGTGCTCGAATCGAGCAGTTGCAGCGCCTCGCGCACGCGCCCGATGATGTTCTCCGAAACGGGCGTGGGCACCATGCCCGCGGGCGTGCTGACGAACAAGGGATCGTCGAAGGTCTTGCGCATGCGTGCGAGCGCGTTGCTGACGGCGGGCTGCGTGATGAACAGCAGTTCCGCCGCGCGCGTGAGATTGCGCGTGCGATAGACCGCTTCGAACACGGTAAAGAGGTTCAGGTCGATCCTGGAAAGCGGCATGCGGGAGGGTTCCGGAGCGTGGGGCGAATGATTGTGATCGTAATCGGGAGAGACTGCGGGGGAAATAGCAAAGTGGGATCGGAGCCGTTTTTATCCGGATAAAAATTCAGCCCCCTGGCCACCCTCCCGCGCGCATTTCGCCGCGCCCGGTATCCTGAACGCCGTCCGCTCGCGCGGCGCTGCGCGGGGCACTCTTCCTGTCGGGGAGCGAAGCGATGCAAATGGAAACCGGGTTTATCGGATTGGGCGTGATGGGCACCCCGATGGCGCGCAATCTCGCCCGCGCGGGCACGCCGCTCGCAGTCTGGAGCCGTTCGAAGGATCACTACGCTGCACTGCGCGAAGCGGGCGCCCGCACGGTCGAACATGCCGATGCCGTATTCGCGACATGCAGCACGGTCATCCTCATGCTGGCCAACGATCACGCCATCGATACGGTGCTGGGCCGCGCGACGCCCACGTTTGCCGCGCGCGTGCGCGGCCATGTGATCGTGAACATGGGAACGAATTCGGCGGACTATTCGCGCACGCTCGCCGGCGATATCGAGGCCGCAGGCGGTCGTTATGTCGAAGCCCCGGTTTCAGGCTCGCGCAAACCCGCCGAAGCGGGCCAGCTCGTCGTCATGCTCGCGGGCGCGCGCGACGATGTCGAAGCCGTGCGTGCGCTGGTGCAGCCACTGTGCCGTGAGAGTTTTGTGTGCGGCACGGTCCCGGCAGCGTTGACGATGAAGCTCGCCGTCAACCTGTATCTCATCACGATGGTCACGGGCCTGAGTGAAGCGACGCATTTCGCGCAGAGCCACGGCATCGACCTCGCGCTGTTCGCAAACGTGCTGAACGCCGGTCCGATGGCAAGCGACGTTTCGCGCGTCAAGATCGACAAGCTCGCTGCGCAGAATTTCTCGGTGCAGGCGGCCATCACCGACGTGCTGAAGAACGCACGCCTGGTGGCCGAAGCCGCGCGCGGCGCGGGTATCGCCTCGCCGCTACTCGATATCTGCCACGCGCTTTATGGTGAAACCGAAGCGCTGGGCCTGGGCCAGAAGGACATGGTGGCCGTCGTTCGCGCCATCGAGCAGCGCACGGCAACGGCGAGGCAACGGCCCACGCGGGAATGACATCAGCCTGACGGGCGACGCCTTTGATCTATGCGCTTTTACGCGCGGCTCGCCTTTTCGGCAACTTCTGCGCCTCACCCAGCAACCAGTCGCGAAACGCGACGAGTCTCGGCAAGCCGGCACATTCGGGCCGATACACCACGTAATAAGCCAGTGCAGAGCGATACGCCAGATCCGGAAACAGGCGCACCAGACGCCCGGCGGCCAGGTCGTCGCGCGCCATCACGCTGCGTGCAAGCGCGATCCCCTGCCCGTCGATGGCGGCCTGCAATACGGCGGCCGAATTATTGATCTTCATGCCACGGCGTGTGGCCGCCTCCTGCACGCCTGCGGCCTCGAACCACGCATCCCATGTCGCGAAGCCCGCGTGGCTGTCCACCGAAAGATCGTGAATCAAGGTCTCACGCGCGAGTTCGCGCGGCGTGCGCCATTTGCCCTGCTTCGCCAGCGCCGGTGAGCAAACCGGATAGATCTCCTCTTCCATCAGCTTTTCCGCCGTGAGGCCGGGCCATGCGCCGGCGCCATAGCGTACGCCGATATCGATCCCCTGCGCCGCAAAATCCATCAGCTTCAAGCTGGTGTCGAGCCGCACGTCGGTATCCGGACATTGCGCGTGAAAGCCCTCGATACGCGGCAGCAGCCATTTGGCCGCGAATGCCGGGCTGACCGTCACCGTCAGCACGCCGTTGGCCGCGCCTTCCTTGAGGCGTTCGAGGCCCAGCGTCAGACGGTCGAAACCCGCGCGGATATCGGGCAATGCACGTTGCGCGACTTCCGTCGCCATCAGACGCGCGCGGCTGCCCGTCCCGCGCGCGAACAACGGCGTGCCGAGCCACTCTTCGAGGCTGCGCACGAGTTGTCCAACCGCCGCTGGCGTCACGTTAAGCTCCGCTGCCGCGGCAGAAAAACTCTGGTGGCGCGCGCTCGCCTCGAAGGCGCGCAGCGCGTTCAAATAAACCGGCGTTGTCATTGTTGAAAGATTTTCTATCAGATATGAACAGAATATCTGATTTGAAGCGTACGCGGCGGTCGACCAGAATGGCTGCAGCACAGAGATCAAAGCTCTCTTCTCTGTCCCCTGAAAAGATTCGAGGAGTCGGTCATGAGCAACAGTTTTTCTAACAAGGTGGCGATCGTCACCGGCGGCGGTTCGGGCATCGGCAAGGAAGTCGCGGCGCGGCTCGTCAAGGCTGGCGCGAATGTGGTGATCGGTGGTCGCGACGCTGGCAAACTCGCGCAGGCTGCCGCGCAGATCGACCCGGGCGGCGCGCACGTTCGCTTTCTCGCGGGCGATATCGCCCTGCCCGCCACGGCTAGCGCGCTCGTCAAGCTCGCTACGGAAGCGTTTGGCGGTGTGGACATTCTCGTCAACAACGCCGGCATTTTCCGGCCCAAGGCATTTCTGGACGTGACCGAGGCCGAATACGACGGCTTCCTCGATACGATCCTCAAAGGCAAGTTCTTTATGGCGCAGGCGGCCGCGAAGGCAATGCAACTGCGCGGCGGCGGTGCGATCGTGCAGACCGGCTCGCTGTGGGCGTTGCAGGCTATCGGCGCGACGCCGTCAGCTGCATATTCCGCCGCCAATGCGGGCGTGCATGCACTCACGCGCAATCTGGCGATCGAGCTTGCGGCTTCGAATATCCGCATCAATACCGTTGCGCCGGGCGTGGTGGAAACGCCGGTCTACAACACCTTTATGAGCGACGACGAAGTCAAGGCCACGCTGCCCGCCTTCAACGCATTCCATCCGCTGGGCCGCAACGGCCAGCCCGCCGATGTCGCCGAAGCGATCCTGTTCCTTGCCTCGCCGCAAGCCGCGTGGATCACGGGCACGGTGCTGCCGGTGGACGGCGGTGTGATGGCCGGACGACACGCCTGATCCGGCATGCTTGCGCCTGCTTTATGCATCATCTAGAAAGCCGCTTTAAAAGCGGCTTTTTAATCGCGCTACGCTAATTTACTGCTGGATCAGGCGCCCCAGCGGCGCGAGCGGCCCCACCGGCGTCAATTCAAAGGTCATGAAACCGCCTGCCGCCAGCGGGAGTTCCTGCACGGCGGCGCGCGCCTCTTCGACGTTTTGCGCGTTCATCAGAAAGAACACGCCGGGCCGATCCTGACGAAACCAGAACTGCTCGATCTTGCCGTCGAGGTAAAGCTGAAGCGTGGCCGGGACTTCCTTCGCCATGACCTGCGGTTGCTGTTCCGGCGAGGGCGGATTGGTGATCGATCCGATAGCAAATACCTTCATGAGTCTTCTCCGATGTTGATCTGCGTTGCGACGTGCAACGTGGAGAAATGTAGCGTTCGGCCGGGCAAAGGAGTATCGTCGTAAATGACAACTTTATGGTCATTTACGCCATGAGAATTTCTGTACTCGCGCTCGAAGGATTGTTCGATACGGGCCTCGCCGTCACGCTCGACTCCCTGAGGGCCGCCAATGGACTCGCGGCGCGCGCGCTGGGCGGCACGCCGCGTTTCGATGTGAGCGTGGTTGGCGTGCGCAAAAGGGTGCGGTCGGGGCACGGCTTTACGATTCCCGTTCAGCCCATCACGCCCGCCCTCAAACCCGACTGGGTCATCGTCCCGGCACTCAACGCCACCACGCCGGAGCTGCTGATCCCGGCGCTGGAAAGACCCGACGTCGCCGACGCCAAAGCGCAGTTGCAGACGTGGCACGCGCAGGGCGCGCGCATCGGCGCCTCGTGTATCGGCACGTTCCTGCTGGCCGAAGCGGGTCTGCTCGACGGGCGCGAAGCCACCAGCACATGGTCGCTCGCGCCGCTGTTCCGCCAGCGTTATCCGCGCGTGAAACTCGACGAATCGCGCATGCTGGTGGCGACCGATATCGGCGTGACGGCGGGCGCCGCGATGGGGCATCTCGATCTCGCGCTCTGGCTGATTCGCCAGGCGAGCCCGGAACTTGCCACGCTCGTTTCGCGCTATCTGCTCGCGGACATTCGCAGTTCGCAGGCGCCTTACATCATCCCCAATCATCTGGCGCAGCACGATCCGCTGATCCAGCGTTTCGAACAATGGGCGCGCAAGCAGTTGCGCAATGGCTTTTCGCTGCAGGATGCCGCTGACGCGCTGGCGACGAGTCCCCGCTCGTTGCAGCGGCGCTGCCAGGAGGTACTGGGGAAATCGCCGCTGGCGTACTTTCAGGATCTGCGCGTAGAGCGCGCGCAATCGCTGTTGCATGGCAGCGGGCTCGATATCGAAGCGATCGCGACAGAAGTCGGTTATGCCGATGGTGCGACCTTGCGCACTCTGTTGCGCCAGCGGCTGGGTCGCGGCGTGCGTGATCTTCGGGCGGATCTTCTATAAGTTTTCATACGTCACCACGCCGCCGAAGATTCTCCGCCCCCAGCGCATCGGGCCGGTCGACGCCGAGCAGCGCCATATTCCGGCGCATTTCCGCAGCAACGATGGCGAACGCATGCAGCAAGCCCGCCTGCCCGGCCACCGCGCCGGCATAGTTGAACGGCCTGCCGATAAACACGGCGCGCGCGCCCAGCGCCATCGCCATCAACACATCGCCGCCACGCCGGAAGCCGCTGTCGATCATCACCGGGCAATCGGCATCCACGGCATCGACCACAGCGGGCAACGCGCGCAGCGGCGCAATCGAGCCGTCGAGTTGGCGCCCGCCATGATTCGATACGATCAGCCCATCCGCGCCGAGTTCGCGCGCGCGGCGTGCGTCGGCGGGATTGAGGATGCCCTTCACCACCAGCCTGCCGCGCCAGCGCCGGCGGATCAGTTGCAGATGCTCCCAGCTCAGGTGATCGCGCGCGCCAAAATCACGCAGCACGCTCGACGAGAGAATCGGCGCGCCGCGTGAAGTGCGCGAGTTTTCGAAATGCGGCATGCCGTGCCGCAAGAGCGTGCGCAACGCGGTGCCAAACAGCCAGCGAGGATGCGTCGCGCCATCCCACGCGAGGCGCGGCCCGGGGCGCAGCGGCGTGGAAAAACCCGCACGCAGATTGTTCTCGCGATTGCCCGAGACCGGCACATCGGCAGTGAGGACGAGCGTGCCAAAGCCCGCCTGCGCGACGCGATCCAGCAGCGCTGCAATCGTCTCCGGCTCGCCGGGCACGTACATCTGAAACCACGCCTGCGGATTGGCAGCGGCGATCTCTTCCATGCGGATCAGCGACGATCCGCTCATGATCATCGGCACGTTGGCGAGCGCGCTGGCCTGCGCCTGGATCAGATCGCCGCGATACGCCGAAAGCGCACTGATGCCCATCGGCGCGATGCCGAACGGCGCCGTGTAGGTATGGCCGAAAAGCGTCGTCTCCAATGTGCGCCGAGAAGTATCGACGAGCACGCGCGTCACCCAGTCGTAGTCCTCGAATGCGGCACGATTCTCGCGCAGCGAGCGGTCCGTTTCGCAGCCGCCGCTCACGTAGGCGAAGATTGGGCGCGGCAGATGGCGTCGCGCGGCGACTTCGAAATCGGCCAGTGAAAGCACGCGCGCGAGACGACGCGGAATGCGTGGCGATGTGCCCGAACGTGGCGCGGAATGATTCGCGAGCGGATAGTCGCTCAGGCTGAAGGCGGCAGTCATGGCGTTCGGTTTCATCCTCACGGAAGTGCGCTTAAAGCAGGCGCGGTAACGCGATGCCGGGGTGCTCCGTGTCGGCAACGAGTATGCTGCCGCTCTTCGATTCGGTGATAAAGATCTGCCGACGCTGCGGTCCGCCAAACGCGAGATTGGTCACCGTTTCACCCGCGCACGATTTCACGCGCGCGATACACGCACCGTTGGGCGCGAACACGAATACATGGCCGAGCGAGGCGTGCGCCACGTAGAGGTTGCCTGCTTCGTCCATAGCAAGCCCATCGGGGCCGCTCGTGCCGAAGAGCGAACAGAATCGCCCCACTTTCGCGGTGCCGCCGTTGTCGAGCAGCGGCAGACGCCAGACTGCGTTGTCGCGCGTCATCGCCACGAACAGCACGCGCCCGGACGGATCGAGCACGAGGCCGTTCGGACTGACGCCGTTCGAGATCAGGCAATCGAGCCGGCCATCGGCCCGCAGGCGATAGACGCGGCCCGACGGGTCCTGCAGGCCGGTCTGCCCCTGATCGGTGAAATAGATGTCGCCGTTCGCCGCAATCGCGAGGTCGTTGCAACCTTTGAACGACTCGCCGTTACGCGAGCTCAGCAGCGGCTCCACGCGTCCGGTTTGCGCGTCGAGTTGCATGATGCCGTTGCGGTAATCCGCGATCAGGATGCGGCCGTCCGGATGAAACTTCAGGCCGTTCGGCTCGCCGTCGTATTGCGCCACGAGCGTCCATTCGCCTTCGCGGTCGATGCGAAAGATGCGGCCAAACGGAATATCGACCACATAAAGCCGTCCTTGCGCATCGAACGCCGGCCCTTCCAGGAAGCTGTCGACACTCTGCCCCGCCTTGTTGGCATTAGCCCAGGCCGAGCCGATGCCGCTCTGGCGAAAGCGCTCGGGCATCGAGGAGAACACGCGCGTTTCAATTACGCGCGGCGGTTGATCGAGATAGAACATGCGCTGCCTCTTACGTTATGCGGAAATCTGTTCGAGACTGAGACCACGCGAGCGCGGGCCAAACAGACCAATCGTCAGGACTACGACAAACATCGATCCGGCGATCAGCGAGAACACGCCGCCCACGCCCAGGTGACGCAGGAAGAAGCCGATCAGGAAACCCGACAGCATCGCGCTGATGCGGCTCGCCGAATAGACGAGGCCGATGGCGCGTGCCCGCATGCGCGTCGGGAACAGTTCGGCCTGATAGGTGCGGTACGAGAACGTCATGCAGTTACCCGCCAGCGTCATCAGCAGACCCATGGCGACGAGCAGCATTGGCGCGCGCTGTTGCGCGAAGATGATGCCGAGCACCGCCATCGCCACGGCCGAGCCGACAATCAGCCATTTGCGCTCGACGCGGTCCGCGATCAACATCGACAACAGCGGCCCAAGCGGACTCGCAATGGCAATCAGGAACGAGTACCAGAGGCTATGCGTGAGGGTCACGCCTTTTTCGGCGAGCAGTGTCGGCACCCAGCTTGCGAAGCCGTAATAACCGATCGACTGGAAGAAGTTGAACACCAGCAGCATGATGGTACGGCGGCGGTATCGCGCGCTCCACGGGCTGTCGTCCGCTGACGCCGTTAGGGGTGCCGACTCCGTTGCGTGCGCAACGTTTTCGATGCTTGCCACCGGAAGTGGCTTGCCGGTGGCGCGTTCGATGCGTTTTTCCAGCCGCGCGACGATCGCTTCGGCTTCGGCGGTGCGGCCATGCTGGATCAGCCAGCGCGGGCTTTCCGGCAAGCCCAGCCGGATCAGCCACACGAACACTGCGCCCGAGCAGCCAATCCACACCACCCAGCGCCAGCCGTCCTGACCGAACGGCGCGATCGGCACGAGTTGCCACGAGAGGAAAGCAATCGTCGGGATCGAGGTGTACTGGATCGCCTGCACGAACGCAAAGGCGCGGCCACGCAGACGCGCGGGCACGAACTCCGAGACATAGGCGTCGATGGTCACCAGTTCCGCGCCCACGCCAATGCCTGCGACCACGCGCCAGAACACGATCCAGCCCGGCTCGCTCTGCAGCGACATCATCACGGCCGCGAAGGTGTAGCACAGCAGCGCGCCGACAAACACGCGGCGGCGGCCAAGTTTGTCGGCGATAAAAGCCACGCCAATCGTGCCGATGAACAGCCCGAGAAACAACGCCGCGACGAATGCGCCCAGACCGCCGAGATCGAACAGCGAAGCCGTCGTCTTCGCGAAGATGCCCGCCTTGACGAGCCCAGGGCCGATATAGGCCGTGAGGAACATGTCGTAGATTTCGAACCAGCCGCCCAGCGCCAGCGCGCCGATCAGGAGCCACACGGGCGCGCTGGGCGGCAGACGGTCGAGACGCGCCGAGATCTGGCGCGCGTGAACCTCGGGTGTCATATAGGCCGCTGCTTGCGCGGCGGCGCGGCGCGCATCGGCAGAATCGGGTGCCGTTGCCGATTCACGCGCGCCTGCGACTGAGGTGCTCGATTGCATAGCGTTGTCTCCTGCTTTGTTTTTAATGACACTGCGACGGGGAACGGTGTCTAAACCGGGCAACCCTTCTTGCGCAGCAGCGCGTTAAAGCGCTCCGGGTCGGCCGTGCCTGCCGCGTTGGTCGCGCGGATCGTGTCCTCCTTGTCCGCGTGCGCGCGCACCAGCGGCAGCAGCGTATCGAGCCGGTCGACCGGCACGGCGATTACGCCATCCGCATCGCCCAGGATCAGATCGCCGGGATTCACGACCATGCCCGCACACGCGATCGGCACATTCACCTCGCCCGGGCCTTCCTTGCTCGGCCCGCGAAACGTGTGGCCGCGCGCGTAGACCGGCACGCCGCCTTCGGCCCATTCGGCCAGATCGCGGATCGCGCCGTCGATCACGAAACCGCCAATCTTCTTCGCCATCGCCGACGTGCGCATCAGGCCGCCGATCAGCGCCTGGGTCAGATCGCCGCCGCCATCGACGACGATCACATCGCCCGGCTGCGCGAGTTCGATCGCCTTGTGGATCATCATGTTGTCGCCGGGGCGCACGCGCACGGTGATGGCCGGGCCGCACATCGTCAGCGTGACCGAGTGATGGTAAGCGTTCAGCCCGTAAGCGCCGGTGCTGCGGCCCATGCAATCGCCCGCGTGTGCGACCGGCACGCTGCGAAACGCCTCGATTTGCGCGGCACTGGGCACCAGCGTGCGTTGGCCGACAAAGAAACCTGCGGGCCAGCCGGCCCGGTCTTGAGATGGGTTTGTGCTCATGCGATGACCTTCGGGGTTCGTATTATTCGGAGTGGGATGCGGCGAGGACGTCGGCATTCACGCAGCTATGCGCATCGACCGTCTCGCCGCGCAGAAAACGCAGACAGGTTTCGGCGGCCGATATGGCGACGGCGTCGAGCGCATCGGGCGTCGAGCCGCCCACGTGCGGCGTGAGCACGACATTGGGCAGCGTGGCGAGCGGATCGTCGCCGGGCAGCGGCTCGTTGCGGAACGTGTCGAGGCCCGCAGCCGCCAGTTTGCCGCTGCGTAAGGCGTCGACGAGCGCCGCTTCGTCGATCAGTTCGCCACGCGCCGTGTTGATGACAATCGCGCCGTCCGGCAGCCGCGCGATGGCGCGCGCGTCGAGCAGATTGCGCGTGTGAGCGTTGACGGGGCAATGAAGGCTCAGCACATCGGCGTGCGTGAGCAGATCGTCCAGCGAGCGCTCCAGTGTGACGAAGGGCTGCGCATCGGCCTGCTTCGCGACCGGATCGAACGCGCGCACGTGCATGCCAAGCGCGTGCGCAATCGCCGCAACGCGCTTGCCGATCTGCCCATACCCGACCAGACCGAGCGTGCGGCCATGCAACTGGCGGCCATCGCCCGTGCGGGTCCAGCGGCCCGCGCGCAGTTCGCTGTCGTAGAAGTTGAGCTTGCGTGCCGCGGCCAGCATCAGCCCGATCGCGAGTTCGGCCACCGAATGCGTGTTGGTGCCAGGCGTGGTGAACACGGGGATGCCGCGCTGCGTGGCGGCATCGACATCGATATTGGTCACGCCCACGCCGTGCTTGCAGATCACGCGGAGCGTCGGGCAAGCGGCAATCGCCGCGCCGGAGAGTGCGACCGTGCGCGAAATGACCGCGTCGATGGGCTGAGTGGCGAGAATGCGCGCGACCTGCGCGGCGTCCTGGGCGTCGTCGATATAGACGGTCTCGCACTGCGCGGCCGCCAGCACGCGCTGGCCGGCCGGCGCGAGACGCGGCGCGGTGACGAGGATGCGATAGGACATCTTGGGTGTCTCCTGATGTTTCCAGATGGCTTGGTGCTGCCTGACGTCATTGTTGACACCGCGACTCATAATGTCTATTTTCGTTTTTTCATCTTTCCATTCCTGTTAGCTATGGATTCTTCATGGTCATGAATCTGCAGGTACGCGATCTGATGTATTTCGCAAAGGTCGCCGAGTTGGGTCATCTGGGGCGTGCGGCTCAGGCGCTGCATGTGACGCAGCCGGCGCTTTCGAAGTGCGTCGACCGGCTCGAGGAGACTTACGGAGCGGCGCTGTTCGAGCGTAGCGGCCGCGGCATCCGGCTGACCGATGCGGGACGGTTGTTGCAGGAGCGAGTGCGTCTCGTCGAGCGCACACTCGACGAGACGCAGCGCGAGATCGCCACGCTTGGGGCCGGGTTGTCAGGCTTGGTTAAGGTAGGTGCGGCCGCAACCATCGCCGAATTCATCATGCCGACGGCTTGCCGGGTGCTGCATGAGGAAGCGCCTGCTGTGGTGGTGGAGTTGCAGATCGGCATGAACGATGTGCTGCAGGATGCGCTGCGCAAGCGAATGCTCGATGTGGTGATCGGGCCGCTGGGGGCGCACGATGAGGCGTTGGTGCAGATTCCGATTCTGGCCGACGATGTGGTGGTGGCGGCGAGTGCTTCACATCCGCTGGCGGGAAAGCGGGCGACGTTGGAAGCGATGGCGGCTTGTGGATGGGTGCTGCCTGCGCAGTCGGTGGCGACCAGGCAGTGGCTGGAGGCGGTGTTCGCGGCTCATGGGTTGCCTGCTCCTCACGCCGCTGTGATGACAAGTTCGATTGCGGCCGTGCCGCGGTTGATTGCCGAAACGGGACTATTGAGCTTTATTTCCCGGCGGAATCTGGAGGCTGGGAGGTTTACGCCGGCTTTGGTGGAATTGCCGAATCCGGTTACGACGATGACGCGCGAGTTTGGTGTCGTGCACCGCAATGATGGATATCTTTCGCCGGCGGCGCGCAGGTTGGTGGAAATTGTGAGGATGCAGAGTGACGGCCGAAGGGATAAGAGCGATACGTCCCGTTCTGGAGCAGCAATCTAGCGAATACAAACAGGCGCATGCCTTGCGGTTCCGTCCTCGCGCGGTTTCGATCGTTAATATCGGCGGCTCATGAGAGCTACGCGTTCAGATAACGTTCGAGCGCAATGACGGGGGCCGGCCTGGCAAAGAAAAAGCCTTGTAGTTCGTGGCAGCGTTCGTCGAGCAGAGCTTGCCGTTGATGCCCCGTTTCGACACCTTCCGCGGTGATCGGCAGATCGAGACTTCGGCACAGTTCGGTTATCGCGTGGATAATGGCCGCCGATTTCGGATTGTTGCCCAGTCCATTGACAAACCCGCGATCGATCTTCACGCGTGTAAAAGGAACGCTCTGCAGCAGCCCCAATGACGAGTAACCCTTGCCGAAATCGTCCATCGCGACACCCACCCCCATCGCCCGAATTTCGTTCAGGATACGCGACGACGTGCCGGACGATTCCAGCAGCACCGTTTCGGTAATTTCCACCTCCAGGCGATGGGCCGGAAGCGCCGCGTTCGCGAGCGCGTTCGCCAGGATGCGCGTAAAGTCCGCGTGAATCAGTTGAGCCGGCGAAACATTGACGCTCAGGCGAATATGCGTCGGCCAAAGCGCCGCGTCTCGACACGCCTTCTCCAGCACCCACGCGCCGAGTTCCGGCATCAGGCCTCGCTCTTCCGCAATCGGGATGAATTCGGCGGGGGAGATGGGACCCCGCTTTGGGTGACGCCAACGCAGTAGCGCCTCGCATGCGGTGGCGATGCCGCTATGCGCGTCGACGATTGGCTGATAGTGCAATTCCAGTTGATTCGCGCGCAGGGCGCGCCGCAGATCGTCTTCGAGTTCGTTGCGCAGTCGAACCGGGTTGTTCATGCCGCTCTCGTACAGGCGAAAGCCGTTGCGGCCGTCGCGTTTGGCCGCGTACAGTGCCAGGTCCGCCCGCTGGAGCACCGTCCCCGCGTCGATCCCGGCCCGTGCGTGAATGACGATGCCGACGCTTGCGCCGACGCTAATTTCGTTGCTCTCGATTTCGAACGGCGCGGAGAGGCTCTCGATGCATCGTTGCGCGAGTTCCGCCGCGTCATTCACGCTTCGAAACGGTACTTGCAGAATCGCGAACTCATCGCCGCTCAAGCGGGCCAACTGGTCGCTCGCGCGCACGATGCCAGAAAGTCGTCGCGCCACGGCCTTGAGCAGTTCATCGCCGACATGATGGCCAAGCGTGTCGTTGACCGACTTGAACCGATCCAGATCGAGAAAAAGCAGAGCAAATGGCCGCTCGGCGGAAGCGTTTCCTGCCAGCTCGGACAAGCGTTCCTGGAAGTGAAGACGATTGGGCAGGTCGGTCAGGTGATCGTGATGCGCGAGATGCGTGATACGTCGCTCCGCGATGCGCCGTTCTGTCACGTCTTCGATCGTGGACACCCAACCGCCGTGCGAAAGCAGGCTCGTAACGACCGAGATGCTACGGCCCAGACGGGAGACTTCCATCGTCGCCTGTTGCTGATTCGCTGCAAAACGCTGAACTAGCTGCGTGCGCACCTTTCTGACCCAGCCCGCCGTTTGATCCTGAGGCACGCCGGCATACTCGCCGATGCGCCGTAGCATCGTGCCCAGCCGCATCCCTGCGAACAAGGCACCGTCAGGGAGCGACAGGATGCGGGAGAACTGGTCGTTGGACAGTACGAGGCGTCCGCGGCGATTGAACAGACTCAAGCCATGAGACATGTTGTCCAGCGCCAGATCCAGATTGCGCGTGGTCTCTTCGAGTGCAAGCGAGATCTCGCGCTGCTCGCTGCAGTCGCGAGTAATTTTTGCGAAGCCGAACAGTGCGCCCACGTCGTCATAGATCGGTTGAATGACCACGTGTGCCCAGAAGCGGCGTCCATCCTTGCGAACGCGCCAGCCTTCAGCCTCGAATTTTCCGGTTTGACGAGCCGTTTCGAGTCCGTATTGCGGCAAGCCGCGCTCGCGATCCGCAGGTTCGTAAAAGCAGGAGAAATGCTTGCCGACGATCTCGGCGGCCTGATAGCCTTTCGCCCGTTGCGCACCGGCATTCCAGTTCGAGACGACGCCATTCATGTCGAGCATGTAGATCGCGTAGCCGGTGACGCCTTCCACCAGCAACCTGAAACTCCGCTCATGTTCTCGCGTCTGCTGGTCCAGCAAGCGCTCTTCGCTGCGATCACGCACTAGCATGACGAACCCGAGCAGTTCGCCTTTGCCGCCGTAGACGGGTTCGATGAAGACATGTGCCCAGAATTGCACGCCGTCCTCGCGCACGCGCCAGCCTTCGGCCTCGAATTTTCCAGTTGTTCTCGCGAGGTCCAGGTGTTGTGCGGGGACATCGGCTATCCGCTCCTCAGCTGAGTAAAAGCATGAGAAGTGCCGATCGAGGATTTCATCTGACGAGAATCCGCTGGCTTTTGCAGCATCGGCGTTCCACGTTTTGATCAATCCATCTGCATCGAGCAGATAAATGGAATAGCCGATATTCTGGACAGGCATTTGGCGAAGCAGATTGCCCGGCGATTCCGCTTGAGAGGTATGCCGGGAGAGGCCAGCTTCGGAATTCGTTACCCGGGTTTGCTCAGTTTTCATTTTTTCGAGTATCTGATCGGTTTCGCGCGACGCCCGCCCAGAATATATGCGGCATGGCAGGGCGTGCGCAATGATTAAAAACGCTTGTGTGCACGCAAACGTTTCACTTCAACGACCCGGGCCGGGATCGCCCTCCGTTGGCCCGAAAACCGACGGCAGGTGGCGCTCGGCGCCAAAATGCAAAAAGCCCGCTTCGGCCAAAAACCGAAGCGGGCTTTTTACTGATACTACGCGACCGGTTTATTCCTTATCGGTCTTCAGCAGCGGCAGTCCCGAGTTTTCGCCGCCGCTCAGCAGACCGACTTGCGAGTACACGCGCAGTTTGTCGCGCGTGTCGGTGATGTCGAGGTTGCGCATCGTCAGCTGGCCGATACGGTCGCGCGGCGAGAACGTCGATGCCACCTTCTCCATCGACAGACGTTCCGGCTGGTACGTCAGGTTCGGCGACTTCGTGCTCAGCAGCGAGTAGTCGTTGCCGCGGCGCAGTTCGATCGTCACTTCGCCGGTGATCGCGCGTGCGACCCAACGTTGCGCCGATTCGCGCAGCATGATTGCCTGCGGATCGAACCAGCGGCCTTGATACAGCAGACGGCCCAGCTTGCGGCCGTTTTCGCGGTATTGTTCGATGGTGTCTTCGTTGTGGATGCCCGTCACGAGACGCTCGTAAGCGATGTACAGCAGCGCGAGGCCCGGGGCTTCGTAGATGCCGCGCGACTTCGCTTCGATAATGCGGTTTTCGATCTGGTCGCTCATGCCCAGACCGTGACGGCCGCCGATGCGGTTCGCTTCGAGCAGCAGTTCGACAGCGTTCGGGAAGGTCTTGCCGTTCAGTGCAACCGGCTGGCCTTCTTCGAAGCGGATCGTCACTTCTTCGCGCTCGACCTTGACGTCGTCGCGCCAGAACGCCACGCCCATGATCGGGTTGACGATCTTGATGCCCGATTCGAGGCTTTCCAGATCCTTGGCTTCGTGCGTTGCGCCAAGCAGGTTCGAGTCCGTCGAGTAGGCCTTCTCAGCCGACATCTTGTACGCGAAGCCTT
>NZ_DASZJJ010000106.1:0-19842 GCF_035948235.1 Paraburkholderia sp.
CACTTTGAACTCTGTCTAAAAAAGCGCCCCGAAGCCCTTGAAACAAGCGATCCGGCACCCATGTGCTGTCGCAATGTACGAAGCATCTGTCGCGCTGGCACAACGAGTCGGCGGGCAGAAGGATCGGATGGTCCGCGCTTCATTCCCTTTTTAATATTCAACGACGTTCAGCGACATGGAAAACACGCAAGAGAACCCGACGAGCCAGAACCCCACGCCCGCGGACGAGGCGTCGCAAGCCGCTGCTGCCGCCCAGCCGCAGGAAGGCGTTGCCGCACAGGCTGCGGAAGGCGCGGACGCCGCGCTGGCCGAAGCGCAGGCAAAAATCGCCGAACTGCAGGACGCGTTCATGCGCGCCAAGGCCGAGACGGAAAACGTCCGCCGCCGCGCCCAGGAAGACGTCACGAAGGCGCACAAGTTCGCGATCGAAAGCTTCGCGGAACACCTGCTGCCCGTGGTGGACAGCCTCGAAGCCGCGCTGGCGCACGGCTCGGACGATCTGGCCAAGGTCAACGAAGGCGTCGAACTCACGCTCAAGCAGCTCTCCGGTGCGCTGGAGAAGGGCAAGGTCGTCGCGATCAATCCCGTCGGCGAGAAGTTCGACCCGCACCGCCATCAGGCTATCTCGATGGTGCCGTCCGAGCAGGACGCCAACACCGTTGTGTCCGTGCTGCAAAAGGGCTATGTGATCGCCGAGCGCGTGCTGCGCCCCGCGCTGGTCACGGTGTCCGCACCGAAGTAATAGCGAAAGACAGCCCGGCTAAACCGGCAGCCCGGATCGGCCGATAACTGCCGTATCCGAAAGCACCGACGATCGCTTCAAACGGCCTTCACGAAAGGCATTCGAAAGCGAAAGGTGGCGCTTTTTCCCGAACATCGCGAAAATGCGCCGCCCGGTGGAAAAAAAGCGAAAAAAACTATCGAACGCATAGCCCGAAGCTCTTGAAAACGCCGGCTCGGCACTTATTTGGGCAGCAGTTCTGAATTTATTGCAGCGTCACGCCAGCCCGCGATCGAGCGGCGGACGCACAGCGGATCAAAAATTGGAGAATTGAGAAAAATGGGCAAAATCATCGGTATTGACCTCGGCACCACGAACTCGTGCGTGGCGCTGATGGAAGGCAATCAGGTCAAAGTGATCGAAAACTCGGAAGGCGCCCGCACGACGCCGTCGATCATCGCCTACATGGACGACAACGAAGTGCTGGTCGGCGCACCGGCCAAGCGTCAGTCGGTCACCAACCCGCGCAACACGCTGTACGCTGTCAAGCGCCTGATCGGCCGCCGCTTCGACGAAAAGGAAGTGCAGAAGGACATCAACCTGATGCCCTACCAGATCGTCAAGCACGACAACGGCGACGCATGGGTTGCCGCACACGGCCAGAACCTCGCGCCGTCGCAGGTTTCGGCAGAAGTGCTGCGCAAGATGAAGAAGACCGCTGAAGACTACCTTGGCGAGCCGGTCACGGAAGCTGTGATCACGGTTCCCGCGTACTTCAACGACAGCCAGCGTCAAGCTACCAAGGACGCAGGCCGTATCGCCGGTCTGGAAGTCAAGCGCATCATCAACGAGCCGACCGCAGCCGCACTGGCTTTCGGCCTGGACAAGGCTGAAAAGGGCGACCGCAAGATCGCCGTGTTCGACCTGGGCGGCGGCACGTTCGACATCTCGATCATCGAAATCGCAGACGTTGACGGCGAAATGCAGTTCGAAGTGCTCTCGACCAACGGCGACACGTTCCTCGGCGGCGAAGACTTCGACCAGCGCATCATCGATTACATCATCGGCGAATTCAAGAAAGAGCAGGGCGTCGACCTCTCGAAGGACGTGCTCGCGCTGCAACGCCTGAAGGAAGCGGCTGAAAAGGCCAAGATCGAACTGTCGTCGGGCCAGCAGACCGAAATCAACCTGCCGTACATCACGGCAGACGCATCGGGTCCGAAGCATTTGAACCTGAAGATCACGCGCGCCAAGCTGGAAGCGCTGGTCGAAGACCTGATCGAGCGCACCATCGAGCCGTGCCGCGTGGCGATCAAGGACGCAGGCGTGAAGGTCGGCGATATCGACGACGTCATCCTCGTCGGCGGCCAGACGCGTATGCCGAAGGTGCAGGAGAAGGTCAAGGAATTCTTCGGCAAGGACCCGCGCCGTGACGTGAACCCGGACGAAGCCGTGGCCGTTGGCGCCGCGATTCAAGGTCAGGTTCTGTCGGGCGACCGCAAGGACGTGCTGCTCCTCGACGTGACTCCGCTGTCGCTCGGTATCGAGACGCTCGGCGGCGTGATGACGAAGATGATCAACAAGAACACCACGATCCCGACCAAGCACGCGCAGGTCTACTCGACGGCTGACGACAGCCAGTCGGCCGTGACGATCAAGGTGTTCCAGGGTGAACGCGAAATGGCAGCCGGCAACAAGCTGCTGGGCGAGTTCAACCTCGAAGGCATCCCGCCGGCACCGCGCGGCGTGCCGCAGATCGAAGTGAGCTTCGACATCGACGCGAACGGCATTCTGCACGTCGGCGCGAAGGACAAGGCGACGGGCAAGGAAAACCGCATCACGATCAAGGCGAACTCGGGTCTGTCGGAAGCCGAAATCGAGAAGATGGTGAAGGACGCCGAAGCGAACGCGGAAGAGGATCACCGTCTGCGTGAGCTGGCCGATGCGCGCAACCAGGGCGATGCACTGGTGCACAGCACGAAGAAGGCCGTGGCCGAGTACGGCGACAAGATCGATGCGTCCGAAAAGGACAAGATCGAAGCGTCGCTGAAGGAACTCGAAGACACGCTGAAGGACGCGTCGGCTGACAAGGCGACGATCGAAGCGAAGGTCGAGGCGCTGTCCACCGCATCGCAGAAGCTCGGCGAAAAGATGTACGCCGACATGCAGGCCCAGCAGGCTGGTGCTGCGGGCGCGGCAGGTGCGGCTGGCGCAGGCGCGGCCGGTGCCGAGCAAGGCGCACAGAACCACGCCGACGACGTGGTCGACGCCGAGTTCAAGGAAGTCAAGAAGGACTAAATGTCTGCCCGCGCAGGGCTGCAACTTTACGGTTGCAGCCTGAGCGGCAAAGACGGCAGCAGCCGCATCGGTTACGATGCGCTCTGCATTGCAGCGCCTGGCGGGCCTTCACGGCTCTCCGGGCACATTTGTTTTATGGAGGTCGTTCTTTTTCAGGGGCCGCAAGCGCAGCAAAAACGCGCGCGCGGGGTTCAAAAAGAGCGGCTAACGGGTCACGAGATCCAGCATTCAAGAGGAGCCGGCGTGCGCGCAGCGTGCGCATGGCGTTGAACCGATATGGCGAAACGGGATTACTACGAGGTTCTGGGCGTCGCGAAGAACGCGAGCGACGACGAAATCAAGAAGGCGTATCGCAAGCTGGCGATGAAGTATCACCCCGACCGTAATCCGGACAACAAGGATGCGGAAGAGCATTTCAAGGAGGTCAAAGAGGCCTATGAAATGCTGTCGGACTCGCAAAAGCGCGCGGCATACGACCAGTACGGCCACGCGGGCGTCGATCCCAACATGGGCGGCGCGGGTGCGCAGGGCTTCGGCGGTTTCGCGGATGCCTTCGGCGACATCTTTGGCGATATCTTCGGCCAGGCCGCGGGCGGCCGCGGCGGCCAGCGCAGCGGCCCGCAGGTGTATCGCGGCGCGGACCTGCGCTACAGCATGGAAATTACGCTGGAGCAGGCGGCGCACGGTTACGAAACGCAGATCCGCGTGCCGGGTTGGAGCAGTTGTGAAGTCTGCCACGGCTCGGGCGCGAAGCCCGGCACCAAGCCGGAAACCTGCCCGACCTGTCATGGTTCGGGTTCGGTGCGCATGTCGCAGGGCTTCTTCAGCATCCAGCAGACCTGCCCGAAGTGCCACGGCACCGGTTCGTACATCCCCGAGCCCTGCACGTCCTGCCACGGCGCGGGCAAGGTGAAGGAAACCAAGACGCTGGAAGTGAAGATTCCGGCGGGCATCGACGACGGCATGCGCATTCGCTCGGCCGGCAACGGCGAGCCTGGCATCAACGGCGGTCCTTCGGGCGATCTGTACGTCGAAATCCACATCAAGCAGCACGCGGTTTTCGAGCGCGACGGCGACGATCTGCATTGCCAGATGCCGATTCCGTTCGCTACGGCAGCGCTGGGCGGCGAAATCGAAGTGCCCACGCTGGCTGGCCGCGCGACCTTCCCGGTGCCCGAAGGCACGCAGTCGGGCAAGACGTTCCGTCTGCGCGGCAAGGGCATCAAGGGTCTGCGTTCGAGCATCGCGGGCGACCTCTACGTGCACGTGCAGGTGGAAACGCCGGTCAAGCTCACCGAGCATCAGCGCGAACTGCTCCAGCAGTTCGAGAAGTCGCTCGTGGAAGGCGGCTCGCGCCACAGCCCGCAAAGCAAGAGCTGGTTCGACCGCGTGAAGAGCTTCTTCGATTGACGTGCGGTTTTGAGGGCGCGCGGGTCGGTTTATGCGTCCGGTGCGCCGCGGACCGCTGGCAGTACAGGTAGTCAGACAATGGCAGTCAATCCAGGCGGCGCGGTGTTCGCGCTGCTCGACGATGGCGACGCGACGGCCACAAGCCGTTCGAGCCGCCTCTATACGGGCTTCGTACGCGAACTGGCGTGCGAGCGCCCGTCCGATCTCGATGTCGTATGCGCACAGGTGCGCGAGGCGCAGAGTGCGGGGCTGCATAGCCTCGTGCTCGGCGACTACGACTTCGGGCGCGCGCTCGTGCTCGGTAAGCTCAGCAAGTCCAGCGCCCCTGCTTCGTCCCGCTCGTCCACTGAAACGCAGCCCGGCTTCGCCGCGCTGCGTTTTTTCTTGTTCGAACGCTGCGACAAGCTCTCGCGCGACGAAGCCGATGCCTGGCTCGCCGCGCGCGAAGGCAGCGAGACTCCGCATCCCGCGGGCATCGCGGGCGTGACGATGGGCGTAGACCGCGAACGCTTCGAACGCGATATCGGCGCGGTGCAGGACGCGCTGCGCATCGGCGATTCGTACCAGATCAACTACACGTACCGGCTCGGCTTCGAGGCGTTCGGCTCGCCGCTCGCGCTCTATCGTCGTCTGCGCGAGCGTCAGCGCGTGCGCTATGGCGCACTCATCGCGCTGCCGGGCGACCGCTGGGTGCTGTCCTGCTCGCCGGAACTGTTCGTCGAGAAGCACGGCGAAACGTTGCGCGCGAAACCGATGAAAGGCACGGCGGCGCGCTGGGCCGATCCCGTCGAGGACGCCGCCGCCGCGCAGTTCCTCGCCAACGATCCGAAGAATCGCGCCGAAAACGTGATGATCGTCGATCTCCTGCGCAACGATATTTCGCGCGTGGCGCAGACGGGCACGGTGCGCGTGCCGGCGCTCTTTAGCGTCGAGCCGTATGCGTCGGTGTGGCAGATGACCTCGACGGTCGAAGCGAAGCTGCGCGAAGGCACGAGCTTCGCCGACGCGATGCGCGCGCTGTTTCCCTGCGGCTCGATCACGGGCGCGCCCAAGCACCGCACGATGGAGCTGATCGACGCACTGGAGCATGGGCCGCGCGGCCTGTACACGGGCACGATCGGCTGGCTTGACGCGGCGCGTGACGGTGAGGCGTGCGGCGATTTTTGCCTGTCGGTGGTGATCCGCACGCTGACGCTCGATGCACCCGACGCGGGCGGCCTGCGCCGTGGCGAGATGGGCGTGGGCGCGGGCATCGTGCTCGACAGCGTGGCCGCCGACGAATATGAGGAGATGCGTTTGAAAGCCCGTTTCCTGACCGGGGCCGACCCCGGCATCGAACTGTTCGAAACGATGTATGCGACGCGCGCGGAAGGCGTGCGCCATCTCGACCGCCATCTTGCGCGTCTCGCGTCGAGTGCCGCGTGGTTCGGTTTTCCATGCGATGTCGATGCCTTGCGCGAGCGTCTTGGTCAGGCGTGCACACAGTGGCCGGACGGCGACGCGCCGCATCGCGTGCGCGTGGCGCTCGCCAGGAGCGGTGAGATCGCGCTCACTTCAGCGCCGCTCGCGCCGCTGGCGCACGACACGGTTGGCGTGCTGCTCGCGCCGGATCACGGCTTCGCGCCGGTCGCGTCCGCCGATGCGCTGTTGCTGCGCAAATCCACACGTCGCGCCGAATTCGACCGCGCATGGCGCGAGGCCGAAACGCAGGGCGCCTTCGACATGCTGTTCTTCAACGAGCGCGGCGAGCTGACCGAAGGCGGCCGCTCCAACGTGTTC
Organism: Paraburkholderia sp.; assembly: GCF_035948235.1. Lineage (GTDB taxonomy): Bacteria > Pseudomonadota > Gammaproteobacteria > Burkholderiales > Burkholderiaceae > Paraburkholderia. The sequence continues at coordinate 6,209 of NZ_DASZJJ010000106.1, forward strand.
GTGAAGCTGGACGGCCAGTGGTTCACGCCGCCGCTGGCGTCGGGCGTGCTGCCGGGCGTGATGCGCGGCGTGCTGCTCGACGACGAAACCCTCAGTGCAAAGGAGCGCGTGCTCACGCGCGGCGACGTGCTCGAAGCGCAGGCGCTGCTGCTCACCAATGCGTTGCGCGGGGCCGTGCCCGCGAAGCTGATGTAACGTCGCCAACGCAACGTAGCGGTCCCAAACAAAAAGCGCGTGCCATAAAAGGTCACGCACTTTTTTCATATCGGCATGAAACGGCTGGCTTCAGAACCCGTGTTCAGGTCCCGGGAACGTGCCTTCCTTCACCGCCTTCACATAGGCGCGCACGGCCGATTCGATATTCGGCTGGCCTTCCATGAAGTCCTTCACGAAGCGCGGACGCTTGCCGGGGAAAATGCCCAGCATGTCATGCAGCACCAGCACCTGGCCCGAGCAATCCAGACCCGCGCCAATGCCGATGGTCGGAATGCGCAACTGCTTCGTGACTTCCGCGCCCAGCGCCGAAGGCACCGCCTCGATCACGACGAGCTGTGCGCCCGCCTCCTGCAGCGCGAGCGCGTCGCGCACGAGCTGGGCTGCGGCCGCGTCGGTTTTGCCCTGCACCTTGAAGCCGCCGAACGCATGCACCGACTGCGGCGTGAGACCGATATGCGCGCACACCGGCACGGCGCGCTCGACCAGCATCTTCACGGTAGGCGCGAGCCATTCGCCGCCCTCGATCTTGACCATCTGCGCGCCCGCGCGCATGAGCTTCACGGAGCTGGCGAAGGCTTCCTCGGGCGTGCCGAAGGTGCCGAACGGCAGATCGGCGACGATCAGCGCCTTCGGCTGGGCGCGCGCGACCGAGGCCGTGTGATAGGCGATGTCGTCGAGCGTGACGGGCAGGGTCGTCGTGTGGCCCTGGAGCACGTTGCCGAGCGAGTCGCCGATCAGCACGGTATCGACGCCCGCGCGGTCGCACAGCGCGGAGAAGCTGGCGTCGTAGCACGTGAGCATGGCGATCTTTTCGCCAGCGTCGCGCATGGTCTGGAGCTTAGGCACGGTGATCGCGCTGCGGCTCGTTTCCTGCAGGTAAGTCATGGAGAAATCCTGGGGTGATCCGTTATGGATGGAGAAACCGGACGGCCAGCCGCCTGGGCGATGGCCCTTGTAAGGCCAGGGCTCAGAGCGGCGTGCCCTTGACGAACGATTCCTTGCGCCCGCGCATCGTTTCGATACGTTCGGCGATCAGCGCAAGATCCTCGTCGGAGTCGAGCGGATTCAGATTTTCGACGCCGACCGTCAGTACCGGCGCGCGGTCGTAATGATAGAAAAATTCGTTATAGCTGTCGCACAACCCACGCAGGAAGGCATCGGAGATGTGCTGCTCCACCGGCACCGCGCGTTTCTGGATGCGCGCGAACAGCGCTTCGGGACTGGCCTGCAGATAGACGACCAGGTCGGGCGCGGGCGCTTGCACCGGCAGGCGCGCGGCGAGCGCGCGATAGAGCGGCAGTTCGTCCTCGGGCAGCGTCAGGCGCGCGAACACGTCGTTGCGCTCGGCGAGGAAGTTGGTCACGAGCGGCGCGCCGGAGCTGCGGCGCGCGCTCACTTCATGCGACAGACGCTCGCGCTGCAAGGCGACGGCGAGCTGCGCGGCCAGCGCGTGGCGCGAGGCGTCGCGGTAGAAGCGTTCGAGAAAGGGGTTGTCGGCATGCGATTCGATCAGCGTCTGCATCGACCAGCGTTCGGCCAGACGCGTGGCCAGCGCGGTCTTGCCCGCGCCGATCGGCCCTTCGATCGCGATGTAGTCGAGCGCGGGCCGTGCGGCGCGCGCGGTGACGATCGGCAGCGGCGTGTTCATTGGCAGCCGCCGGCTTTCTTGCCGCCTTCGTCGCTGGCGTTGTCTTTTGCCTCGTTGCTGTCAGGCGCGGTGCCCAGACACGCGCAAAGCGGCCGCAACTTCTCGATGCGCTGATCGGCGACGCCGGGCAGGAACGCGCTCACCACGCCCTGACCGGGAATCACGAGTTGCGCATCGATTTCGGCGAGCGGCGCCAGCACGAACGCGCGGCCTGTCATGCGCGGATGCGGCACGATCAGGTCGGGGTCGTCGATCACGGCGTCGCCGAACATCAGGACGTCGATGTCGAGCGTGCGCGGCGCGTTGCGAAAGGGGCGTTCGCGGCCGAAATGATGCTCGATGCGCTGGCACAGACCGAGCAGATCGTGCGCCGTGAGGCACGTTTCGAGTTTCACGACGCAGTTGAAATAGTCGTCGCCGCCCGCGTCGATGGGCGCGGTGCGGTACAGACTCGATTTGGCGACCACGGTGATGGTGTGCTGTTGCGCAAGACACACCACCGCGTCTTTGAGGGTCTGGCGCGCATCCCCCAGATTTGCGCCGATTCCCAGCCAGGCAACCGTCATGGCTTCACTTCCTGCGGCTATCGTTGCAAAGGCGCTTTCGAGGCGCCCACACTACGCGCTGCGCCTGTCATGGCGTCAGTCCTCGTCGGGGCCGTCGTGGCCCCCGTCGTACGCCTGATCCGCGCCGGAACCTTCGGCGCCGGTGGCGGCTTCGCCCGCCTTGCGGTTCTTCGCCCCGCCACGGCGGCGGCGCTTGCGCGGCGCTCGCTCGCGGCTTCCGCCGGCGCTCAGCAGCGTTTCGCGCGCGGTGAGATCGCCGCTGATGAAGTCGGTCCACCATTGGCCGATTTCGGCGTCGAGCTCGCCCGATTCGCAGCGCAGCAGGAGGAAATCATACCCCGCTCTGAAGCGCGGGTGTTCCAGCAGCTTGATCGCGCTGCGGCCGCGCTTTTCGAGGCGCAACTGCAAGCCCCAGATCTCGCGCATATCCGAGGAGAAGCGGCGATGGATCGCGAGCTTTTCGGTTTGCGCTTCGATCACGTCGTCCATGGCGCGATTGAGCGCCGGCACCGGGAAATCGCCTTCGGCCGTGTACTGCGTGAGGCGTTGCTGCACGTCGTGCCACAGCAGCGTGGCGAACAGGAAGCCTGGCGACACTGTCTTGCCCGCGCGCACGCGCGCGTCGGTATTCGACAGCGCGAGCGTGATGAAGCGTTCGCCCTGCGGCTGTTCCAGCACCACGTCGAGCAGCGGCAGCAGGCCATGATGCAGGCCTTCCTTGCGCAGCCAGCGCAGGCATTCGAGCGCGTGACCCGAAAGCAGCAGCTTGAGCATCTCGTCGAACAGACGCGCGGCGGGCACGTTGTTGATGAGATCGGCCATTTCCACGATGGGCGCGCGCGTGTGTTCCTCGATTTCGAAGCCGAGCTTGGCCGCGAAACGCACCACGCGCAGCATGCGCACCGGATCTTCGCGATAACGCGTAGCCGGGTCGCCGATCATGCGCAGCAGACGCGCGCGCATGTCGGCCATGCCGTTGTGGTAATCCAGCACGGTTTGCGTGGCCGGATCGTAGTACATCGCGTTGATCGTGAAGTCGCGGCGCGTGGCGTCTTCGTGCTGCTCGCCCCAGACGTTGTCGCGCAGCACGCGGCCGCTCGCGTCGACGTGATGGGTCTTGCGGTCGAGTTCGTCGCGGCGCATACGTTTGGCCGGCGCGGCGCTGGGCGCGGTGGCGGGCGGTGCGTCGACGAGCGCGCGGAAGGTCGAGACTTCGATGATTTCCTGGCCGAACTGCACGTGCACGATCTGGAAACGCCGGCCGATGATGCGCGCGCGGCGGAACAGCTTCTGCACCTGGTCGGGCGTGGCGTCGGTGGCGACGTCGAAATCCTTGGGCGCGACGCCCAGCAGCAGGTCGCGCACCGCGCCGCCGACGATGAACGCGCGAAAGCCGGCTTGCTGCAGGCCTTCGGTCACGCGCACGGCGTTGCGGGAAATCAGCGACGGGTTGATGCCATGGACATCGGCGGACAGGATCACGGGCGTGGTCGGGTCGGCTGCGCCTTTATTGGCGCGCGGCTTTGCTTCCTTTTTCACCGTGACGGTCTTGCGGCGCGTCCGGGTGGCGGTGCCGACGGCGGCGTCGCCGTCATGCACAGCCGCTGCGCGGCCGTCGTCGCCATGTTCGCCTTGCGTATCGAGGGTGTCGGCGTCGTCCTGGCCGAACAGCTTGCGGATGAATTTCTTGATCACGATACCTGGAACAAATCGAGGATGCGCCAGCCTGCTTTTTGCGCGTGGGCGCGCAGGGTGTCGTCGGGGTTGGTCGCGATCGGGTCGGTGACTTTTTCGAGCAGCGGAATGTCGTTGTGCGAGTCGCTATAGAAGTAGCTGTGCTCGAAGTCCGACCAGGTCTTGCCGAGCGAGGCAAGCCAGGCTTCGACGCGCGTGATCTTGCCTTCGCGGAAGCTCGGCGTGCCCGTCGGGCGGCCGGTGAATGCCGAGGCAGGGTGGCCGTCCACGGTTTCGACTTCGCACGCGATCAGCTTGTCCACGCCGAAGGCGTCGCCGATGGGCGCCGTGATGAATTCGTTGGTGGCCGTGACCATGCAGACGAGGTCGCCCGCAGCCTTGTGCTTTTGCACGAGTTCGATCGCCACGGGCAGCATGGCCGGCTTGATGACTTCGTGCATGTACTGGTCGTGCCAGGCCTTGAGCTGTTCGCGCGAATGTTTCGCGAGCGGCGTGAGGGCGGCGACGAGATACGCGTTGATGTCGAGCGTGCCAGCCTTGTACTGGCCGTAGAAGTAGTCGTTCTGCTCGGTGAAGCGTTCCGCGTCCACGAGGCCGAGCTTCACCATGAAGCGGCCCCATTCGTGGTCGCTATCGGTGGGGATCAGCGTGTGATCGAGATCGAAGAGTGCGAGATTAGCCATGGGCGCTCATTTTACTTGAAGCGGGTGAAGCCGTTGCCGCTGCCGGCGTCGGCCGGCGGGGCGGGCTGCGTGTTGGTCTGTGATTCGGTCTGCGAACCGGGTGCGTCTTGCGCGGCGGCGTTTGGGGACTTATCGGGCGCGACGGTGTCCGATGCGGCGCCATCGGGCTGCGGTGGGGCTGGCTCCGCGGCGGCGTCCGGCTGCGCTTCGGTCGCGGCAGGCGGACGGTTCGGGGCGTTCGGATCGGCGGCCACGGCGGGCGGATCGAGATCGCCGTTCAGTTCGCCGGTCATTTCGTTGCTCACGTCGGCTTCGACTTCGCCTTGCAGCTCGGTACCCAGTTCGCGATGGACGACGTCGCGGAATTTCACGCCGAGTTCGCCATCGACATTGTCGGTCGGCGGCTGGAAGGGTTTCTCGCCGAGCGGCTCGCGCGCCTGCAGCGCCGGGGGCTTGGGCGCTTCGTAAGCCGGATCGGATGAATCCGCCTCGAGCTGGGGCGGGAACAGCTCGAGTTCGACGCCTGCCGGGGCTGCATCGGGCGCGATCACTGCGCCGTGCTCGTCCGTTTGTTCGTCCGCTTGCGCATCCGCCTGGGCACCGATACCACCCGCGAAATCGGCGATTTCCGCGTCGTCGGGCTGCATTGCGAACAGCGCGGCGTCATCGCCCGCGAGCGCTTCGGGACTCAGCGGCCCTTCGCCCTTGGCCAGCATCGTGCGCAGCAGCGGCAGCGTCACCGCACGCTTTTGCTCCAGCGAAAAGCGGTCGAGCGCGTCGAGCAGGCGCATCAGGCTCGGCATGTCGCGGCGGAAGTGCGTGAGCAGGTAGGACGGCACGTCGTCGGCGAGATTGATGCCGCGCTCGCGCGCCGCCTGCTTGAGCACGGCGGCCTTGCCCGCGTCCGAAAGCGGCGCGAGATGGAATACGAGACCCCAGCCCAGCCGCGTGCGCAGATCCTCGCGCACCGCAAGCCCCATCGGCGGCGCATTGCCGGTGGCGACCAGCGCCGTGGCCGGATGCGAGCGCACCTCGTTGAAGAGGTTGAACAGGGCGATCTGCTGCGCGCCCGAGAGCGAGTCGCAGTCGTCCACGGCGTAAATCGTCACGCGCGGGTCGAACGTGAAGGCCGCGAGGCCGCTTTGCGGCCCGAGATAGCGCACATGGCCCGGCGGCGCCTCGAAGGCGAGCGAGCGCAGCAGATGCGAGCGGCCGTTGCCCGGCTCGCCCCAGACGTAGAACGTGCGGTCGGCCTTCGGATCGACGCCCGCGGCGAGCGCGGCATCGAGCCCGCGCAGGCGCGCGACCAGCTCCGCATTGGCGCCGGTGTGGAAGTTGTCGAAGGTCGATGGCGGCGGAGTGCCGAGATCGAGCGTTAGCTGTCGCTGCACGGTATGTCTGGCCGAAGTCCCGGGTCTCTCTGTGTCTGCTCGTTGTGGTCCTGATGGCGGCTCGATTGCGCTCAATTGCGATAGAGCGCGCTGGCGAGATAGCTGCGGCGCAACTCGCGCAAGGCGATCGAGAGGATCGCGCTGGCCGGCAGCGCCAGCAGCACGCCAAAGAAGCCGAACAGTTGCCCGAAGGCGAGCAAGGCAAAAATCACCGCGAGCGGATGCAGGCCGATACGCTCGCCCACGAGGCGCGGCGTGAGGAAAAAGCCCTCCAGCACCTGGCCCACGCCGTAGATCAGCGCCACCGCGCCGAAACCATACCAGCTACCGAACTGCAGCAGGGCGGCGACGAGCGCGAGCACGAGGCCCGTCGCATAGCCCAGATACGGAATCAGCACCGCGAGGCCCGTGAACACGCCCACCGGCAGCGCAACTTCGAAGCCCGCGATCGACAGCGCGACCGCGTAGAACGCCGCGAGAATCGCCATCACCAGCAACTGGCCGCGCAGATATTGCGCCAGCATGCGATCCATTTCGCCGGCCAGCTCCATGGTGCGCGCAAACCAGCGGCGCGGCACGAAGGTCTGTACGCGCGAGAGCATCGCGTTCCAGTCGTAGAGCAGATAAAACAGCACGAGCGGCACCAGCACGGCATTCGAGACGACCTGGATCGCCACGTTGCTGCTGGTGCGAATCGACGTCCATGCGTAGAGCGCGATGGTCTGCGCGCTGCCTTCCACGCGACTCGTGATCATGTCGCGCAGGCTCTGGAAGTCGAGCATATCGTCGCTCACGCCGAGAAAGCTCAGTTTGGGCTGCAGCCAGGCGTGCAGATGCGTGATCATCGCGGGCACCTGCTGCTTCAGTTGCGGCCCTTCCTTCTGGATCACGGCGAGCAGCAGCACGACCAGCATCGTCACGACCAGCGCGAAAAACAGCATCATCGTGAGCGCGGCGAGACCGCGCGGCACGCGCCGGCGCACGAGCCACGCCACGCCCGGCTGCAGCACGTAAGCCAGCAGGCCGCCCAGAAGAAAAGGCGTGAGCACGGGGCGCAACAGCCACAGCACGATGCCGAAGGCGAGCGCAAGCGCGGCCCAGATGAAGGCCTGACGCTGGTACGGCGTGAAAATCGGAGTGTTCTGCGACAAAACGTGGTTTTCCGGTTGTGGGGCGGGCTGGCCAGGCCGCGCATGGGCCGTCTTTCCAGCCCATCATTTGCGCGTGCTGCGCCTTGTCTCCTGCCCGTTCTGGCGCGCGTGGTTGCCCATTCGCAGCGCCTTTGCGTCCCTTACGCATCCTGTTTGCCACACATGCGCGCGAGGCTCATACCAAAATAGTCACCCGGCGCGCGGCGGCGGGGCGCCGTCAATCGGTTAAAATCGCATTTTACCGACCTTCTGGCGCTTCCCCATGAATGAACCGAAATCCGGCCCCGCTAATTCCCAACAAGGCCTCTCATACCGCGACGCCGGCGTGGACATGGTCGCGGGCGATGCGCTCGTCGATCGCATCAAGCCTTTTGCGAAAAAGACCCTGCGCGATGGCGTGATGGGCGGCATCGGCGGATTCGGCGCACTCTTCGAAGTGCCGAAGAAGTACAAGGAACCCGTGCTGGTTTCGGGTACCGACGGCGTGGGCACCAAGCTGCGTCTCGCGTTTCATCTGAACAAACACGACACGGTCGGCCAGGATCTCGTCGCGATGAGCGTCAACGATATTCTCGTGCAGGGCGCCGAGCCGCTGTTCTTCCTCGACTACTTCGCCTGCGGCAAGCTGGACGTCGATACGGCGGCCACGGTCGTGCAGGGCATCGCCCAGGGTTGCGAGCTGTCGGGCTGCGCGCTGATCGGCGGCGAAACGGCGGAAATGCCGGGCATGTACCCGGACGGCGAATACGACCTCGCGGGCTTCGCGGTCGGCGCGGTCGAAAAGAGCAAGATCATCGACGGCAGCACCATCACCCCGGGCGACGTGGTGCTGGGTCTGGCCTCGAGCGGCATCCACTCGAACGGCTTCTCGCTGGTGCGCAAGATCATCGAGCGCGCGAACCCCGACATGAACGCCGACTTCGACGGCCGCTCGCTGGGTGACGCGCTGATGGCGCCCACGCGCATCTACGTGAAGCCGCTGCTCAAGCTGATGGAAACCATCACCGTGAAGGGCATGGCGCACATCACCGGCGGCGGTCTGGTCGAAAACATTCCGCGCGTGCTGCGCGAAGGTCTCACGGCTGAACTGAACCACGCCGCATGGCCGCTGCCGCCGCTGTTCTCGTGGCTGCAGAAGGAAGGCGGCGTCGCCGACGCGGAAATGCACCGTGTGTTCAACTGCGGTATCGGCATGGCCGTGATCGTGGCAGCCGACCAGGCTGATGCCGCCGCCGCGCTGCTGGCAGCCGCCGGCGAGCAGGTCTGGAAGATCGGCGTCGTGCGCGAAAGCAAGGAAGGCGAAGCGCAGACCGTGGTGGTTTAAGCCGCGCGCGTTTTCTGCGTAAAAAGCCCGCCATCACTGGCGGGCTTTTTCTTTTGTCGCGCCTTAAAGCACCGTGCGTACGTGCCACAGCTCCGGAAACAGCACGACGTCGAGCATCTTGCGCAGATACGGCGCGCCATTGGTGCCGCCCGTGCCCTGCTTGAAGCCGATAATGCGCTCCACCGTCGTCACATGGCGGAAGCGCCATTGCCTGAACGCGTCCTCCAGATCGACGAGTTCTTCCGCCATCTCGTAAAGATCCCAGTGCTTCGAGGGATTGCGATAGATCTCCAGCCACGCCGCCTCGACCGTGGTGTCGTGTTGCGTCGCCTCGCTCCAGTCGCGTGAAAGCCGCTCGGGTGCAATCGCGAAGCCGCGCCGCGCCAGCAGGCGGATCACCTCGTCGTAGAACGACGGCGCGTCCAGCGTTGCCTTCACCTGCGCGTGAATCTCGGGCCGATGTTCGTGCGGCTTGAGCATCTGCGCGTTCTTGTTGCCGAGCAGAAACTCGATCATGCGGTACTGGTACGACTGAAATCCCGACGACGCGCCCAGATACGGCCGCATCGCCGTGTATTCCGAAGGCGTGAGCGTCGACAGCACGCTCCACGCCTGCACCAGTTGCTCCAGGATGCGCGAGACGCGCGCAAGCTGCTTGAACGCTGGCGGCAGTTCGTCGCGATGCACGTTGGCGAGGGCCGCGCGCAATTCGTACAACGCGAGTTTCATCCACAACTCGCTGGTCTGATGCTGGACGATGAACAGCATCTCGTTGTGATCGGGCGACAAAGGGTGCTGCGCGTTGAGCACCGAATCGAGGCCAAGATAATCGCCGTAGCTCATCGACTTCGAAAAGTCGAGTTGCGCGTCGTGCCAGCCGTCGCCTTGTTCCGCTGCGGCTTCGGCAGTGGGCGGCGTAGCGTGTCCCGCCGCGCCATGGCCGAACGGGCAGCCGCCACGCGGCGTTTCCTTCGATGTGCTGGCGTCCTCGGGCACACCCGGAATCTGCATGTGATCGTTCATCGCGCGCTCCTCAGGTCACCGCGCCGCGTGCGGCGAATTCGGGCTTGCGCCAGTACTCGGTCGCCAGCACGTCGCGCAGCGTTTCCACGGCATCCCAGACATCGACATAACGCACGTAAAGCGGCGTGAAGCCAAAGCGCAGCACGCGCGGCTCGCGGTAGTCGCCGATCACGCCGCGCGCGATCAGCGCCTGCATCACTTCATAACCGTGCGGATGCTCGAAGCTCACATGCGAGCCGCGCTGCGCATGCTCGCGCGGCGTGACGAGCGTCAGATCGAATTCCTTGCAGCGCGTTTCCACCAGTTCGATAAACAGATCGGTGAGCGCGAGCGACTTGCGGCGGATCGCCTGCATATCGGTTTGCAGGAACACGTCGAGTCCGCATTCGACCAGCGCCATCGAGACGATCGGCTGCGTGCCGCACAGATAGCGGCCGATGCCGTCGTCGGGACGGTACTGCGGGTTCATCTCGAACGGCGACTTGTGGCCCCACCAGCCCGACAGCGGCTGCGCGAAGGTGTTCTGGTTGCGTTTGGGCACCCACACGAAGCCCGGCGAGCCAGGGCCGCCATTCAGGTACTTGTAGGTGCAGCCGACCGCGTAATCGGCGTTCACGCCGTTCAGGTCGACCGGCACCGCGCCCGCCGAATGCGCGAGGTCCCACAGCGCGAGCGCGCCCTGCGCGTGAATGTGTTCGGTGAGCGCGCGCATGTCGTGCATCTCGCCGGTGCGGTAGTTCACGTGCGTGATCATCGCTACGGCCACGTCGTCGCGGATCGCAGCGGGCAGCTCGGACGGATCGTCCACGAGGCGCAGTTCGTAGCCGCGATCGAGTTGCTCGATCAGGCCCTGCGCGATGTACAGATCGCTCGGAAAATTCGAGCGCTCGGAGACGATCACGCGGCGCTTCGGATCGCGCGCGTTCTGCACGCGCAGCGCGGCGGACAGCGCCTTGAAGAGATTGATTGAGATAGTGTCGGTGACGACCACTTCGTCCTCGGCGGCGCCGATCAGCGGGGCGAGCTTGTTGCCCAGGCGCCGCGGCAGCGCGAACCAGCCCGCTGTGTTCCAGCTGCGAATCAGGCCCTCGCCCCATTCACCGCCAATCACGGCCTGGGCGCGTGCGGCGCTGGCCTGCGGCGGCACACCCAGCGAGTTGCCGTCGAGATAGATGGTCTCGGGAGAGAGCGTGAACTGCTCGCGCAGCGCCGCGAGCGGGTCGGCGCGGTCGGCGGCCAGGGCTTCGTTACGGTCGTTCATGTCGATGGTCAGTCTTGAAGGTGTCTCGGGCGATTGCGGTGCAACCGGTGTTTTTGGTGTTGATGCGTGTTTTATTGCGTCAGTGGGCGCAGCACGGCGCGCACGGGGCTGGCGTCGAGCGTCGCGAATTTCAGCGGCAGCGCGATCAGCTCAAAGTCGCCGGGCGCGATGGCGTCGAGCACCACGCCTTCGAGAATCGCCATGCGATGCGCGCGGATACGGTGATGCGCGTCCATCGTCTTCGACTCCTGCGGGTCGAGCGAAGGCGTATCGATGCCGATCAGGCGCACGCCGTGCGCGGCAAGCAGGTCGATCGTCTCCGGCGCGACGGCGCAGAACGCGCTATCCCAGCGATCCTGCGGCGCCTGCGCGTAGGTGCGCAGCAGCACGCGCGGCGGAATGCCGTCGAGCGCGCCTTGAACGTGTTCCGGCAGCACCAGAGGCGCGGCGCCAATGCAATGAATCACGCGGCATTTGCCGATATAGGTATCGAGCGGCACCTCGCCGATGGGCGCACCCTCGGCGTCATAGTGCAGCGGCGCGTCGGTGTGCGCGCCGGTGTGCGGCGAGAGCGTCAGGCGCGCCACATTGACCGGCGAGCCGGCTTCCATGCGCCAGACACGCTCGACGCTGACCGTCGTATCGCCAGGCCAGACGGGTGTTGCGGGATGGATCGGGGGTGAAATATCCCAGAGGGCGTTCATCTCGATTACAGGTTTGTGTGGATATTTTTCGAATGATAGGCAACCCTCTGCGAAATGTGCTTGCGAAAAAAACGCCGTACGCTACAGTTCTTGGCACATAATTTGTTACAAGAGGGGAAAGGGGACCAAATATGAACGCTATCTCGCTCGACGCAACCGATTGCCGGATTCTTGCCGTACTCCAGAACGAGGGCCGCATCAGCAACCTCGATCTGGCCGAACGTATTTCGCTGTCGCCGTCCGCGTGCCTGCGACGGCTACGCCTGCTCGAAGAGCAGGGCGTGGTCGAGCGCTATCGCGCCAGTCTGAACCGGGAGATTCTCGGCTTCGAGATGGAGGCCTTCGTGCAGGTCTCGATGCGCAACGACCAGGAAAGCTGGCACGAGCGCTTCGTCACGGCGCTGCGTGACTGGCCGGAGGTGGTGGGCGCGTATGTGGTGACGGGGGAGACGCACTATCTGCTGCGCGTGCTCGCGCACAACCTCAAGCACTACTCGGATTTCGTGCTCAACAAGCTGTACAAGGCGCCGGGCGTGATGGATATCCGCTCGAACATCGTGCTGACGACGCTCAAGGTGGAGGCGGGGGTGCCCGTCGACCTGATCGCGCAGCGCGGCGAGCCGAAGGCAAACTGAGGCCTGAAGTGCGGGTGGGGTCCGGTGTGTACCCCGGACCCGCGAAGATCAAAGCGGTTCGATCTGATGAAAGCCGCCGCCGTGGAACACGAGCGGCGATGCCTGGTCGAGGTCCTCGCGCACACCGCAGCGCTCCACTTCGCCCACGAAGATGACGTGATCGCCTTCGTCGTAGCGGCTGCGGTTATGGCACTCGAACCAGGCGATGGCGCCGTCGAGCACCGGCATGCCGCTGTCGCCGGCCGCGTGCGAGACGCCTTCGAAGCGGTCGCCCTTCACGGTCGCGAAGCGCTTGCACAGGTCGAGCTGCGACGCGGCGAGCACATTCACCACATAATGGCTGTTGCTGCGGAACACCGGCATCGACGCCGAGCGCGTCGCGAGGCTCCAGAGCACGAGCGGCGGATCGAGCGAGACCGAATTGAACGAACTCGCGGTGATGCCGATGAGCTGGCCGTCGGGTGCGCGCGTCGTGATGACCGTCACGCCGGTCGCGAACTGGCCGAGCGCGCGGCGAAAAGCGGCGGCGTCGAAGTTGGGCGGGCTGGCGCGGCGGGTCATGGCTGCAGGCCCGCAGTCGAAGCGGAAGTCGGAATAATCATGTGGAATTTCGGCGAATTGCCCCAATTTTAGCGAAAAGCGGCGCACGGCTGGGCTTAGACCCACTCACGCAGCGGTTACCGCGCAACGCACGCGCGGCGCTCACGGCGCGCCCGCCATTGTCAAAGGAGAGTTGAGCATGAGTCAGACGATCGAAACGGCCACGCTGGGCGGCGGATGTTTCTGGTGTCTCGAAGCGGTCTATCTGCGCGTGGAAGGCGTGCTGGCGGTGGAGTCGGGCTACGCGGGCGGCCAGACGGTCAATCCGACCTACGAGCAGGTCTGCGACGGCGCTACGGGCCATGCCGAGGTCGTGAAAGTCGATTTCGACCCCGCGAAGATCAGCTATCGCGAGATTCTCGACATTTTCTTCGCGATCCATGATCCGACCCAGTTGAACCGTCAGGGCAATGACGTGGGCACGCAGTACCGCTCGGCGATCTTTACGCATTCGGATGCACAGCGCGACATCGCGGAACAGGCGATCCGCGAACTGGCGGCCGAAGGCGTCTACGACGGCAAGATCGTGACCCAGGTGCTGCCGCTCGACGGCAACTATTTCCCCGCCGAGGCCTATCACCAGAACTACTTCGCGCAGCATCCGGATCAGGGCTATTGTGCGTTCGTGGTCGCGCCGAAGGTGGCGAAGTTCCGCCAGAAATTTGCGCATCGGCTCAAGGCTTGAGTCCAGCGTAGATCCGCTCAGGTAGAGCGCAGCGGGGGGGGGGGGGGGGGGG
>NZ_DASZJJ010000107.1:0-25626 GCF_035948235.1 Paraburkholderia sp.
CGCAGATCGAACGCACCATCGATGCGTTTAGCGCGCTGATCGGCGAGGCGCTGGTCGTCGCCGACGGTACCGACAAGGCCGTGCTGCCGGGCGACTATCGCGCCACGCTGCTCGAACAGAGCAACGTGCTGCTGAACCGGCTCGGCGGCCATGCCGCTGTGCCGCGTTGAAGGTGGAGATGTGATGCGCAATCTGACGATTCGAAGCGGGCTGCTGGCGGTGCTCTGCACCTTCGCGGCGATGCTCGTGGTGGGCGCCGCGGTGGGCGTGCTGATGATCGGCCGCGCCGACGATGCGGCACGTCGCGTGCATGACGCAGCACGCGCGTCTGCGCTCGCCGATGCATTGGGCCGCGACGCGGCGCAGGCACAGGCAGCGCTCGCGCGCGCCTACGCCGTGCTCAAGGAGCAGGGCGAGCAGGGGGATAGGGCGGCGCGCGACGGCGCGCTGGATGAGGCGCGCAATTTCATCGCGCAGGCTTCGCATGAAGGCGACGCACTTCGCGCAGCCGGCAAGGCAAGCACGAATCCGTCGCGCAGCGTGGCCGTGATCGATACGCAGCCAACTCTTGCCGCAAGCCTGCAAGGCGCGGCGCAAGCGCTCGAACGCGGCGACACTGCAGCCTACGCCACGCTCGCCGCTGGCGACATCGCGCACGAGGGCGCCCAACTGAACGCCGATATTGCCGCCTTCCATTCCGATGCAGACGCAACGGTTCGTGCCACGCTCGCGCAAGGCGCCCGTGAGCACGACTGGGTGATGGCGATGGTGGCGATAGGCCTGGCCGGTGCGCTTGCGCTGGTCGTCGTGACGCATCTCGCGTTGCGCCGCCTCGTGACGACGCCGCTCGCTGTGGCGGTCGAAGCGCTCAACCAGATCGCCGCCAACGATCTGGCGGTGCCCATCGCGCCGGGCGGTCGCAATGAGATCGGCCAGTTGCTCGACGCGATGCGCCGCATGCAGGACGGCCTCTCGCAGACGGTGCGCAACGTGCGTACATGCTGCGACGCGATCAACACGGGCGCACGCGAAATCGCGGCCGGTAATCTCGATCTCTCGGCCCGCACCGAGCAGCAGTCCGCCTCGCTCGAACAGACCGCGGCGAGCACCGAGCAACTGACCGCCACGGTGCGCCAGAACGCCGATCACGCCAACCAGGCGAGCGCGCTGGCAGCGGGCGCCGCCGATGTGGCGCAGCGCGGCGGGCGTGTGGTGGAAGAGGCCGTGGAGACGATGGAGGCCATCACGCGCAGCTCGGGCAAGATCGCGGATATCACCGGCATCATCGACGGCATTGCGTTCCAGACCAATATTCTTGCGCTCAATGCCTCGGTGGAGGCGGCGCGCGCGGGCGAGCAAGGGCGCGGCTTCGCAGTCGTGGCGGGCGAGGTGCGCATGCTCGCGCAACGCAGCGCGGCGGCGGCGCGCGAGATCAAGTCGTTGATCGACGCCTCGGTGAAGGATGTACGCGGGGGCCGCGCGCGCGTGAGCGAAGCGGGCGAGACGATGGCCGAAATCGTCCAGTCGATCGAGAAGGTCTCGGGCTTGATGAAAGAGATTGCGTCCGCAACGGTCGAACAAAGCGCCGGCATCGAGCAGGTCGAGCAGGCGGTGAGCCAGATGGATCAGGTCACGCAGCAGAATGCGGCGCTCGTTGAGCAGGCGGCGGCAGCGGCCGGTTCGCTCGAACAGCAGGCGAACCTGATGGCAGACGCCGTTGCGACCTTCCGGCTGCGTCCGCAAGGCGCGGTCACGAAAATTCGCGCGACGCTGGGAGGCGAGGGCGCGACGCTCGACGCATTCGCACCGGGCGCTGCGGCTATCTAAGCATTAGAGCGGCGGGCGCTGTAGCGCCAGCCAACGCTGCACGGTGGGGCGCTGCCACTGATAACGCGCGTAGTCGGCCAGCAGGGGCGGCACTGCATCCCCATTGAGCGCGAGGCGGTTGAGCATCAGCGCGAGGTCGAGATCGGCAATGCACCACGCGCCAAACAGGTTCGGCTGGCCGTGTGACAGCAGCGCTTCGGATGCGGCAAAAAGCTTGCGCGCGGCGTCCTGCGCGGCAGGCGAAAGCGGCGCGTCAGTGGGGCCATAGAACACCACTTCGGTCGAGCGCTCGATACGGATCGGCATCAGGTCGCTGCGCAGCCATGCCTGCACCTGACGTGCGCGCGCACGCTCGCGCCGGTCTTCGGGGTAGAGCGCGGGCTCGGGGAACGCTTCGTCGAGATACTCCGTGATCGCCGACGATTCGGACAGCGCGAAGCCGTCGTGGATCAGCGTGGGCACGCGCTGCGTGAGCGACGTCGCGGCGAAGTCCGCCGCGCGGTTGGCCTGCTTGCCCAGATCGACGGTATGCAGCGTGAAGGGCAGCGACTTCTCATGCAGTGCCACAAATACGGACATCGCATAAGGGCTGGCGTATTGTGCGTCGGCGTAGAGTTCGAGTTTCGGCTGGGACAAAACAGTCTCCGTCAAGCGTGGCGGGTGTGGCGCGATCGGCCATGGGCGTTCATATTACGCCACGCCCTATGACGTTGCGCAATCATCCGCCGCTTGTATCTCCTTCGCGCAATCTTCCATCACTTCCGCAAAAATGCGCTTGGCCGGCGTGTCGAGATCGCGCCACGCGAGTCCGATGCCGGTGCGATGGTCGCGCAGATCCAGCGGCCGCGCGATGACCTTGGGCGGCAACGCCATGGCCGCATGCTGCGGAATCACGCCGATACCGAGTCCCGCCGAAATCAGCGCGAGCATGGTGGTGTATTCGCCCAGTTCCGCTGCGATCTCCAGCGAGACGCGTTGCTGGCGCAACGCCACCAGCATTTCGTCATACATGCCCGGCGCGTAGCGGCGCGCGAGCACCAAAGCGGGATGTCCGCGCAGATCGGCGGGGCGAATCTGCGTCTTGCGTGCGAGCGCGTGATCTTCGGGCACGGCGACCACGAAGCTCTCTTCCATGACGACGCGGATCTCCACGCCCGCACCACTCACCGGCAGGCGGATCAGGCCGAAATCGAGCTTGCCGTCGTGCAGCGCCGCGATCTGCGTGGGTGTGGGCATGTCCTTGAGTTCGAGCGCAATCATGGGGTAGCGCGCGTGCATGCGCCGCATCAGTTCGGGCAGCAGGCGCGGCAACACCGACGACACGAAGGCCACGCGCAGTGTACCGATCTCGCCGCGCGCCGAAAGCCGTGCGGTCTGTTCCGCGCGCGCTGCTTGATGGAGCGTCGCGCGCGCCTCGGGAAGAAACACCACGCCCGTTTCGCTCAAAGCCACCCGATGGCGATCGCGTTCGAACAGCCGCACGCCCAGATCCTCTTCGAGCGCCTTGATCTGCATGCTCAGCGCGGGTTGCACGATGCACAGACGCTCGGCGGCGCGGCCGAAATGCAGTTCTTCCGCGAGCGCTACGAAGGCGCGCAGGTGTTTGAGTTCCATGATCTTTCTCGCGGAGTGTGGCTCGGTTATCACGCTTCATGATAACAAGGTCATGAAAGACTATTGGCGCAAGCGCGCAGAATGCGGTCAACTCCAGAGGAATACACCGAAGCCACGCGCCACGCGAGGCTGGCGGTAGCGGCCACGGTCTGAAGTCGGCCCGCCCGGCAGCCCCGCGACGCACACGACAATGACGAACGAGACACTCCGCCTGTTTGGCCTGCACGGCCGCCGCGCCCTGGTGACGGGCTCTGGGCGTGGCATTGGGCTGGCCCTCGCGGGTGGCCTGGCGCGTGCTGGCGCCGCCCTGGTGATCAATGGACGCAATCAAGCACAGGCCACCGAGGTCGCGGCCCGTTTGCGCGACGAAGGCTTCGAAGCCGATATCGCCGTCTTCGACGTGGCCGATGCCGACGCCGTCACGCGCGCCGTCGATGCCGTCGAGGCCAATCTGGGCCCCATCGATATTCTCGTGAACAACGCCGGTATCCAGCGACGCGCGCCGCTCGACCAGTTTGCCGCGAGTGACTGGAACGAATTGATGCGCGTGAATCTGGACGGCGTTTTCCACGTTTCGCAGGCCGTTGCGCGTCATATGCTCGCGCGCGGGCGCGGCAAGATCATCAATATCAGTTCGGTGCAAAGCGCGCTGGCGCGGCCCACCATCGCGCCTTACGCCGCCTCCAAGGGTGCGCTGCGCATGCTCACGCAAGGCATGTGCGCCGACTGGGCAAGTCACGGCCTCCAGATCAATGCGCTGGCGCCGGGCTACTTCGCGACCGACCTCAACCGCGCGCTCGTGGACGACCCCGAGTTCAGCGCATGGCTATGCAAGCGCACGCCTGCGGGCCGCTGGGGCCGCGTCGAAGAGTTGTGCGGAGCCGCCGTGTTTCTCGCCTCCGACGCGTCGAACTTCGTGAACGGGCAGACGCTTTTCGTCGACGGCGGACTCACGAGCGTGGTGTAACGCGCCCCTGCAATCAAGGATCTATCCATGAAGTCACACACATCCCTTCCCTCGACATCGCGGCGCGTGCTCGCGGGCCTTACGTTCGCGTTGACGCTGGGCGCGGCAGTGCCTGCCGCACAGGCGGCCGACTGGATCGTCTCCGGCAACGACGGCAAATATCAGCGTGTGGAAGGGCGCGATACCTACCTCACGAATCCGCCGCCCGATACGCTCACGCTGCTCGACGCCAGCCATTTCCCGCCGCAGGTCAAGGCGACGGTGGAAGTCGAAAACGGCATTCAGGGTCCGCCGCAGGCCGTGGCCGTGACGCCCGACGGCGCGCTCGCCCTGGTGGCCGCGCCCACGCGCTACGACGAAGCGGCGAAAAAGCTCATCATGGACCCCTTCCTGCAAGTGGTCGATCTGCGCGCCACGCCGCCCGCTGTTACGCGAGTCGATCTGGGCACGCACCCGCAGGGCATCGCGATCGATCGCAGCGGGCGTCTGGCGCTCGTGACCGGCGTGGATGGCCGCGTGGCCGTGGTGCAGATCGACGGCAACAGCGTCAAGATCGCCGACTGGCTCAAGCTCGGAGAAAAGCGTCTTGCGGGCGTGAGTTTCACCCACGACGGGCGCCATGCGCTGGTGTCGCTGCGCGACGAGCAGGGCGTGGCCGTGCTGGACGTGAACGACGGCCATGTGAGCGACACGGGCGCGCGTCTTTCATCGGGCGTGGCGCCGTACACCATCGACGTATCGAGCGACGGCAAGTGGGCCGTGGTGAGCGACGTGGGCCTGGCGGGTTTGCCCAACTACAGCGGCAAGCTGGCGGGCGACGCGGACGCGATCACGCTTATCGACGTCTCGCACGAGCCCTTCCGCGCGGTGCAGCATCTCACTGTGCCGTCGCTGCCCGAAGGCGTGGCCATTTCGCCCGATGGCCGCTGGATCGGCGTGCAGGCGATGGATGGTTCGAACCTCACGCCCGACAATCCTGGCCGTCATGCGCGCGGCAAGGTCGTGCTGTTCGAGATCCGCAACGGCGTGGCGCATCAGGTTTCAGAAGCGCCGGGTGGCGAGGCGGCGCAAGGCATCGTGTTCACCGCAGACAGCAAATATCTGATCGTGCAGTTCAACGTCGAGCATCAACTGGCGCTTTACGCAGTCAACGGCGGTCACTTGCGCGATACGGGCAAGCGCATCGAAATCAAGGGTGGACCGTCCTCGCTGCGCACGACGCCACGGTAAACAAGCGAAAAACAATAATCAATAAAACTAATCTCTAGCCATTCCGAATCTCATACTGTCGATCATGCCTCATTCGATACCCACACTCTGCGGCTCGCTCGCTGGCCAGCCATTCACCTTCAACGTCAAGGTGCACAACGCCGCCTATCGCGAACTGGAGCTTGACTACACCTTCGTGAGCTTTGGCGTCGAAGATGCGCCGCTGGCGGTGCAGGCCATCCGCACCCTCGGCATTCGCGGCATGAATGTGACGATGCCGCACAAGCAGGCGGTGATTCCGTATCTGGACGCGCTCGACGAAACGGCGCGTGAAATCGGCGCGGTGAATACGATCGACAATCGATCCGGAGTGCTGACCGGTTACAACACCGATTGCGTGGGCGCGGTGCGTGCACTCGAAGAAGTGACCACCTTGCCGGGCAAGCGGATCGCCCTGCTGGGGGCGGGCGGCGCAGCACGCGCGATCGCCTGGGGCGCGCGTCGCGCCGGTGCGAGCGTGACCGTATTCAATCGCACGGCGGAACGCGGCCGCTCGCTGGCCGAGGATTTCGGACTGCGCTTTGGCGGGTCGCTGGCGGACTTCGACCCGCAAGCTTTTGACGGTGTGGTCAACGCCACGGCGGCGGGTTTTCGTGCGCCCAATGCGAGTCCACTGACGCCGCATCAGTTGGCCTCCCATCTGTTCGTGATGGACGCGGCGTTTTTGCCGGTGCGTACCCGCCTGATTCGCGACGCCGACGAAGCGGGCTGCGCCACCGTCGATGGCACGCGCATGCTGCTGCATCAATTCTGCGGGCAGATCGAGCTTTACACGGATCGGCCCGCGCCGTTCGAGGCCATGCGTACGGCGTTGCTCGACGAGATCGAGCGCGTGACGCGCAACGCCGCGTAGCCGGTCCACGCATCCGGCAGCCCGCGTCAGACGGGCGCCGGAGGGGCAAGCCGATCGCGGCGCCGCCTGCATGCACAGGAGTTGAAATGGAAGGAGACGACATGAAGCAGCAATCGATTGCCATGAGCGGTGCAGTGCCGCGCGCCGATGAACGCAACAGCGAACGCAGCGGCGCGGACGCCGCGCAGAGCAAGGTGACATCCGCGGATCTTTACCGCGCGGCGTGGGCGGCTTCGATCGGCAGCGCGCTGGAGTACTACGACTTCGCGCTCTACAACCTCGCTTCCGCGCTGATCTTCGGCCCGTTGTTCTTTCCGTCGAGCGACCCCGCATTGGGCTTGATCGCAAGCTTCGGCGCGTATTTCATCGGCTTCGCAATCCGGCCCGTGGGCGGCATCGTGTTCGGCGCGCTGGGCGACCGCTATGGACGCAAGTTCGTGCTGATGGCCACCATTCTGCTGATGGGCGTCGCGAGCACGCTGATCGGCGTGCTGCCGACCTACGCGAGCGTGGGCATCTGGGCGCCGGTTCTGCTGGTGGGCTGCCGCCTGCTGCAGGGGCTGGGCGCGGGCGCGGAACAGGCCGGCGCCGCCGTGCTGATGGCCGAATTCGCGCCGCCGCAACGGCGCGGCTATTTCGCGGCGCTGCCGTTCATGGGCGTGCTGCTGGGCACCGTAATGGCCGCGGCGATCTACTTCGCGCTCGTGCGGGTCGAAGATATTTCGCAGACGCCGCTCTGGCGCGTGCCCTTCCTGCTGAGTGCGGTCATCATTGCCGTGGCCGTGTGGATCCGGCTGCGGCTGCGTGAGTCGCCGTCGTTTGCGCGGCTCGAGGCGCGTAAGCAGGTGAACGAAAGCCCGCTGCGCCACCTGCTGCGCACCTCGAAACCCACCGTGCTGAAGGTGATCGGCCTGCGCATGGCCGAGAACGGCGGATCGTCGATCTACCAGTCGCTTGCGATCAGCTATATCGCCACGGCAACGGGCTTGAAAGGGCAGATCGGGCCGCTCGCATTGCTGTTCGCCGGAGCATCCGGCGCGATCGTAATTCCACTTGCAGGACTGCTTAGCGATCGTATCGGGCGCGTGCGTACGTACCGTATTTTTGCGGTCTATCAGCTTCTCCTGGCGTTTCCCACCTGGTGGGTACTGAGTCTTGGTAACGCCACGGCCAGCATCGTCATGCTGTGCGTAACGCTGGCTGGCGTGTGGGGCATGTTCGCCACGCAAGGCGCGCTGCTGCCGGAACTGTTCGGCGCACAGCATCGCTATGCGGGCGTGGCGGTGGGGCGCGAGTTGTCGGCGGTGGTGGCGGGCGGCATCGCGCCGCTGGTGGGGGCGTCGATCATCGCGTGGGCCACCACGCATTGGGGGGCGGGACACGGCACCGTCCTCGCGTGGATTCCGCTTGCGAGTTATGTTGCAGTCCTGAGTTTTGTCGGAGTGCTCACGACATTCCATATTCCCGAAACACGCGGCCGCAATCTCGACGATCTCAACGACGCATAGATTCCACGCAGGCTTTGCGGTTTCGCGTAGTACGACGGCGGCTCTTCAGGCCGCCGTTTTTCATTTCTGCAGCGCGCTCGCGCTTGCGGGGGTTTTGTCGATCTATCCCCATTAAATCTCTCCACGTGGAGATTTATTGCAAATTTCGCAATTGTTCTGTGCTTGACGATTCTATGGAACCGGTTCCATAATCGCGCCGCTTCAGATCGTCGCACCGCTTCGACCGTCAAGTGTCCGGTCGGATGGATGTCGGGCGTGGTCGAGGGCTTGTTGGGGCAGTGTCGCCTGGCGTCGGGCCATGTGCGCAGAGCCGCGTAACCATTCAAAAAAATGCAAAAGATCAACCCGCAGCACACCGGTGACGCGGCGCGCGACGCGCAGCATGCACCTCCTAGCGCCAGGCGTCGCACTGTGCTCAAAACGCTGGTGGCGGCACTGACGCACGCCGGCTTTCTCGCGGTTGCGCCGAGCGCCTTCGCGGGCGCACCCTTCAACGCCCAGGATTTCATGACGGTCTCGCAGGCGCTCACCGGGCACCGCAACCTGGACGCCGGCATCGGCACGCGACTCTTCAACGCGCTCAGCAGCGCCGACCGTGGCTTCGCGGCGCGCGCCGCCGCGCTGGCGCAGCGCATCGGGCCCGGCCAGACGCCGCAGCAACTGCTCGCGGCAGCGGATGCAGCCGATACCGCGAATCTGCGCGACACCGCGCTCGCCATTGTCGCGGCTTGGTACACGGGCACCGTGGGCCACGGCACGAAAGCCGTGATGGTGACCTACGCAAACGCGCTCATGTACGGCACGGTCGGCGACGGCATGAGCCCGCCCACTTACTGCGCGAACGGCCC
This sequence comes from Paraburkholderia sp., assembly GCF_035948235.1. Lineage (GTDB taxonomy): Bacteria > Pseudomonadota > Gammaproteobacteria > Burkholderiales > Burkholderiaceae > Paraburkholderia. Next base: position 8,887 of record NZ_DASZJJ010000107.1, read on the forward strand.
GCTCTGGTGGACCGCCGCGCCGCCGCCTGCCGACGTCGCATCGCCGGCCGTTGCTGCCGCGCGCCGCGCCAATGCGCCGAAGCACGCCGCAACGCAAGCCGCAACGCCCGCCCACCGATCTGCCTGAGCGTCCGCACCCGGACCTGCACCCCACACATGAAAACACCCGTATTTGAAGCGAATGGCGATGTCACGGCCGATGTCGTGATCGTCGGCTCCGGCGTGGTCGGCGCATTGATCGCCGATCAACTCGTGAGCGAAGGTCATTCCGTGCTGATGCTCGAAGCCGGCCTGCGTATCGAGCGCGCCCAGGCCGTTGAGAACTGGCGCAACATGCCGTTCGACAACCGCGTCGGCTCCGATTTTCAGGGCCTTTATCCGCAGTCCGAACACGCGCCCGCGCCGCTGTACTTCCCGAAGAACAACTACGTGGGCCTGAGTGGCCCGGACGGCAATAGCTTCCAGCAGGGCTACCTGCGCACGGTGGGCGGCACGACCTGGCACTGGGCCGCTTCGTGCTGGCGTCATCTGCCGGTGGACTTCCGCATGCATTCGACCTATGGCGTGGGTCGCGACTGGCCGATTGCCTACGCGGAACTCGAGCCGTACTACTGCCGCGCCGAGGAAGAACTGGGCGTGGCCGGCCCGAACGATCCGTCGATGCAGTCGCCGACCGAGCGCAGCCGCCCGTACCCAATGGAGATGGTGCCGTGGGGCCACGGCGACAAGCGCTTCGCCGAAATCGTGAACGCCCACGGTTATCACTCGATTCCGATTCCGCAGGCGCGCAGCACGCGCCCGTGGAATGGTCGTCCGACTTGTTGCGGCAACAACAATTGCCAGCCTATCTGCCCGATCGGCGCGATGTACAACGGCATCCATCACGTTCAGCGCGCGGAGCACAAGGGCGCACACGTACTCGCGGAATCCGTCGTCTATCGCATCGACACCGATGCGAATAACCGCATCACGGCGGTGCATTGGTACGACAAGGCGCACAAGTCGCATAAGGCCAGCGGCAAGCGTTTCGTGCTTGCCTGCAACGGCATCGAAACGCCGCGCCTGCTGCTGCTCGCCGCCAACGAACGCAATCCCATCGGCATTGCGAATTCGTCGGATCAGGTGGGGCGCAACATGATGGACCACTCCGGTTTTCACTGCACTTTCCTCGCGAACGAGCCGATGTGGCTCGGCCGCGGCCCCGCACAGAGCAGTTGTATCGTCGGTCCGCGCGACGGCGACTTCCGTGGTCAGTACTCGGCGAACAAGATGATTCTCAACAACATCTCGCGCGTCGGACCGGCTACGCAGCAGGCGCTCAAGCTCGGACTGGTTGGCAAGGAACTTGATGAAGAGATCCGCCGCCGCGCGATCTATGGCGTCGATCTGTCGATCAGCCTGGAACCGCTGCCCGATCCCAACAACCGCCTCACGCTGAGCAAGACGCGGATGGACCCGCACGGTCTTGCGTGCCCGGATATTCACTACGACGTAGGCGACTACGTACGCAAGGGCGCCGAGGCCGCGCACAAGCAACTCGAACACATTGGCAGCCTGTTCGATGCGGTGGAATTCAACATCACGACCTCGCTCAACGCCAACAACCACATCATGGGCGGCACCATCATGGGCGCGAGCGCGAAGGACTCGGTCGTCGACGGCGACTGCCGCGCGCACGATCACGATAACCTCTGGCTGCCGGGCGGTGGCGCGATGCCGTCGGCCTCGGTCGTGAATACCACGCTGTCGATGGCGGCGCTCGCCATCAAGGCTGCAGATTCGATCTCGGCCAGCATGAAGGGGTGAGTCATGAGGATTGCTGATCGAATTTTCAAGCGCACGAAGTCGGGCTTCGCTGCGGCGCTGTTGATGGGCGCGGCGCAGTTCGCATGCGCCCAGGCGCCTGGCACGATCGACGCCGATCCGGCGCTGGTCGCCAAAGGCCACCAACTGGCCGTCGCGGCAGACTGTATGGCCTGCCATACATCGGTCAACGGCGGCAAGCCTTTTGCCGGCGGCTACGGCATCGCCTCGCCGATGGGCACGATCTATTCGAGCAACATCACGCCGTCGAAAACGGCGGGCATCGGCAGCTATACGGAAGTGCAGTTCGCCCGCGCGTTGCGCGAGGGCGTGCGTGCGGACGGCGCGCATCTCTATCCGGCGATGCCCTATACCTCGTACGCAGGACTGAGCGACGACGACGTGCATGCGCTCTACGCATACTTCATGCACGGCGTGGCGCCCGTGGACCAAGCCGCGCCGCAGACGAAACTGCCGTTCCCGTTTGGCGTGCGCGCGTCGATGGCGTTCTGGAACACGCTCTATCTGCGCGAGCGCCGCTTCGAGCCCGATCCGCAGCATGACGCGCAGTGGAATCACGGCGCGTATCTGGCGAATGTACTCGCGCACTGCAGCGCCTGCCATACGCCGCGCAACTTCATGATGGCCGAAGACGCGAAGCAGGCGTTGGGCGGCGCGCAACTGGGACCGTGGTACGCGCCGAACATTACCTCGGATGCGATGAGCGGCATCGGTGCCTGGAGCGACGCGGAACTCGTGAGCTACCTGAAAACAGGGCGCGCGCCCGGCAAGAATCAGGCAGCGGGGCCCATGGCCGAAGCGGTGCAGAACAGCCTGCAATATCTCTCCGATGACGACCTCGCCGCGATCGTCGTGTATCTGCGCGGCACCATGCCGATCCGCGATGCGCGCGAGACGAAGCCTGCGTTCGCGCATGGTGCATCGGCGAGCGTCGAAACGGACCTGCGCGGCATGCAGCCATCGAACGCTAATGGCACGCTCACCAGCGGTGCGGCGCTTTTCAGCGGTTATTGCGCCAGTTGCCATCGCGTGGACGGAACGGGTAGCCCGAGCCAGGCGTATCCATCGCTATCGGCCAATACGGCGACCGGTTCGCTCAATCCGTCGAATCTGGTCGCGGCGATGCTTTACGGCGTGGATCGCGAAGCGGGCGGCCAGCATGTGCTGATGCCGGGCTTTGGCGAGGACTCCTATGTTCAGCCGCTGAACGACGAGCAGATCGCCTCGATTGCGAATTACGTGCTCGCGCAATATGGCAATGCCGACGTCCATGTCTCGGTTGAGGATGTCGTTGAAGCACGTAATGGCGGCCCGCGTCCGCTGCTTGCGCGTCTGCAACCGTTGATGGTGCCTGGCATGATCGTGGCGGCGTTGCTCGTCGTCGGGCTGGCGATTGGCTTCGTGCGACGCGCCCGCCGCCGTGCGATGGCGAAAGCCGCGGCGGCGGCGACGATCCAGACCGGAAAAGCATGAGGGCTTTTGAAACCGGCACACGCAGACTTGCAAAGCTGGCGGCATGTAGTGGCGCGGCGGCAGCCTTTTCGGGGGCCGCCGCCGCGCAAGGCAGCATCACGCTGTCGGGCATTGTCGATGGCGGCTTTGGCTATAGCAGCAACGTGCGCGTCGCGCAGTCGGCGGGCGCGGCTGGCACGCCCGCAGTCTATGTGGGCCGCCCGAGCTATGGCTTCCAGAGTGGCACCTGGAACGGCGACCGCTGGCGTTTGATCGGCGCGGAAGATCTGGGTGCGGGCCGCAAGGCGCTGTTCGACTTCGAAAACGGCTTCAATCTGGGCACGGGCGCGGCGGGGCAGAGTGGCCGTCTGTTTGGCCGCCAGTCGTGGATGGGCGTCGCCGACGAACGACTCGGTACGCTCACGCTGGGCCGCCAGTACGACGCTATTGTCGATATGGTCGGCGCGATCGGTCCCACCAGCTTTCTCACGGGCATGGCCGCGCATCCTGGCGATATCGACAACGTCGATAACAACGCGCGCATCAACAACGCGATCAAGTACGCGAGCCCCCGTCGCTACGGCCTGCAGTTCGAGGCGGTTTACGGCTTTGGCGGCGAGGCGGGCAGCGTCGCGGCGCGCAATGCGTGGAGCGTCGGGCTGGCATATCGCGACGGGCCGCTCAATCTTGCGGCCGCGTATCTGCACGCCAATAGCGATTCGGCACGGGGCGCGTGGAACGGCATCTATGACGGCTATTATTCGTCGTCGATCAACGAAGGTTTTGCATCGGCGGCGCGGCTCGACGTATTCGCCGCTGCGATGACGTATCGCTATCGCGCGCTGACTGCCGGGCTCAACTGGAGCAACGCGCGCTACGATGCGGGCGCGGGATCGCTGTTCGCGGGCAGCGCTATCTTCGATACGGTGCAGGCGACCTTGAGCTGGCAGGCCACGGCTGCGCTGCGCGTGGCGGGCGGTTACGGCTACACGCATCGCAGTTCGGTAAGCGATGCCGATAGCGCCCAGTATCACGAGTTCAATCTGTCCGCGTTCTACGCGCTGAGCAAACGTACCTGGCTCTACGGCCTCGTGGGCTATCAGCAGGCCAGCGGGGCCACGCTCGACGCCTGGGGCAATGCCGTGGCGGCGACCGCGTCGCTGGGCGATGTGTCGAACGGCGCTTCGTCGGCAAACGGGCGGCAGGTCGTGGCGCGAGTGGGTTTGAGGCAGTTGTTCTGAGCGCCGGCGTCAGACGCTGTCCCGGATTTAGGGTGCCCTACCCATTGACGCCGTCTGACGATTTTGCGATACAGAATATAATTCCGCGGATCAACTGCCCGCGGTGAACCGCGCACCCCATTCCCCTATCGCAATGTCTGATACCGCGCAGAAGCCGGCCCGAGCAAGCGCCCACAAGGAAGATCGCCATTTTGTCACTGCGCTGGCACGCGGGCTTGACGTCCTCGCGTGCTTTCGCGGCGGCGACACGACGCTGACCAACCAGGAGATTGCCCAGCGCTGCAAGCTGCCGCGATCGACGGTCTCGCGGCTGACGATGACGCTCACGAAACTGGGCTACCTCATTCATCTGGAAGACACCGGCCGCTATCGCCTGGGCACCGCCTGTCTCGCGCTAGGCAGTTCGATGCTTGCGCGACTTGACGTGCGCAAGCTCGCGCGGCCCATGATGCAGGAGCTTTCCGAGTTCTCGGGCGGCACGGTGTCGCTGGGCGTGCGCGACCGGCTGTCGATGCTGTATATCGAAAGCTGCCGCAGCACTGCGGCGCTGGCGCTCACGCTCGATGTGGGTTCACGCATTCCGTTGGCGACTTCCGCGATCGGGCGTGCGTGGCTGGCCGCCGTGCCCGCACGCGAACGCGATGACGTGATGGAGCAGATTCGCGAGCTTGACGACATGGCCTGGCCGGCTGTGCGGCGTGGCATCGAGCAGGGCGTGAGCGATCATGCGGAACTGGGCGTGACCTGTTCGTTCGGCGAATGGCAGAAAGACGTGAACGGCATCGCGCGCGCGTTTGAACCCGGTGGCGGCCTGCCCGTCATGGCCATCAACGTGGGCGGACCTTCCTTTTCGCTTACACCGGAGTTTCTCCTTGATGAAGTGAAACCGCGGCTGTTGCAGATGATCGCGCAACTGGAAGCGGCAATCGCAGGTCAATAAAGACGAGGGCGCGGGTGGTTTGCTCGCGCCATTTCTTTTTCGCCGAATAGTTCGGCATCCGAATTAAATTAGCCGGAACGCGTCTTTGACGCGCGCTATTGCGCGCTGCCCACTTCATGCCGACTGAATCACGCGAGGAAATCCTGGCGTTACAGGCATGCCTGTACCAGTGGGGTTTTTCCTGATCTTTTGAATCGAATCGGCGCTTTACAGCGCTGGAGACTCCGCGTTAGCATTTCTGCAGTGCAGAATTCATGATCGCTTTGCAGAATTATTTTTGAGGGCGTATCGATTCCATGAGCATCGATCTCCAGTCGAGCTTTAGCGGCACGCGTCCCGTCGCGCCCGCGCACGCCTTCGACGTGGCTCGCCTGACCCAATGGATGCGCGAGCACCTGGACGGATTCACAGGCGAGCTTCGCGTCGAGCAATTCAAGGGCGGCCAATCGAATCCCACGTTCCTGCTGGACGCGGGCGCTGCGCGTTATGTGCTGCGCCGCAAGCCGCCAGGCGCGCTGTTGCCTTCGGCGCACGCGGTGGAGCGCGAATATCGCGTGATCCGCGCACTCGCACAGACCGAGGTACCGGTCGCGAAAGCCCACGCGCTCTGCGAGGATGCCGCTGTGATTGGCTCGCCGTTCTATCTCATGGAGTACGTGGAGGGCCGCATTTTCTGGGACGCGGCGCTGCCGGACATGACGCGCGAGGCGCGCGGCGCGATTTACGGCGAGATGAATCGCGTGATCGCCGCACTCCATTCGGTCGATCCCGACGCTATCGGCCTGAGCGACTTTGGCCGCGCGGGCAACTATATCGAGCGTCAGGTCACGCGCTGGACGCGTCAGTATCGCGCCTCGGAAAACGAGCGTATCGAAGCCGCCGACCAGTTGATCGACTGGTTGCCGAAGCACATGCCGCAAGGCGATGAGCGCCGCATCGTGCATGGCGACTATCGGCTCGACAACGTCATTTTCGATGCGCACGAGCCGCGCATTCTCGCCGTGCTGGACTGGGAGCTTTCCACGCTTGGCCATCCGCTCGTCGATTTCGCCTATCACTGCATGATCTGGCACATGCAGGCGGGCGCGCGTCGCGGGCTGGTGGGCCTCGATCTGGCGGCGCTCGGCATCCCCGACGAAAAGACCTATTTGCGTCGTTATCTTCAGACGGTTGCGCGCGCATCCAACACGTCGATCCCTGAAGCGGACTGGGGCTATTACCTCGTCTTCAATATGTTCCGGCTGGTGGGCATCCTGCAAGGCGTGATGGCGCGCGCGCTGCAGGGCAATGCGTCCAATGCGCTAGCGCTCGAAACGGGGCGGCGCACGCGGCCGCTCGCGGAACAGGCATGGGCGCTGGCACGCGAAGTCGATGCCATGCGCTAACGCGGCTCGCGCCGGAAAGGACCTGATTTCAGGCTGACCATTCACGCAATTCATGCAATTCACGCGGACAAGGCTATGAACTTCGAACACTCGGGCAAGGTAAAGGAACTGCAGGCGCGTCTCACGGCGTTCATGGAACAATATGTGTATCCGGCGGAGCAACAGTTCGCAACGGAGATGGACGCGGCGCGGCGCGCCGGCAATCCGTGGCAGCCTGCGCCGGTGATGGAGCAGCTCAAGGACAAGGCGCGCGCCGCCGGTTTGTGGAATCTGTTCCTGCCCGCGCACGAAGGTCAGGGCGGTCTGACGAATCTGGAATACGCGCCGCTGTGCGAAATCATGGGGCGTTCCGCGATTGGCGCGGAGCCGTTCAATTGCTCGGCGCCCGACACGGGCAATATGGAAACGCTGCTGCGCTATGGCAGCGAAGCGCAGAAGCGCGAATGGCTTGAGCCGCTGCTGGACGGCAAAATTCGCTCGGCCTTTGCGATGACGGAGCCTGCGGTAGCGTCGTCTGACGCAACCAATATCGAGGCGCGCATCGAGCGGGACGGCGATCACTACATCATCAATGCGCGCAAATGGTGGACCTCGGGCGCGAACGATCCGCGCTGCAAAATCCTCATTTTCATGGGTAAAACCGATCCGGACGGCGCGAACCGTCATCAGCGCCAGTCGATGGTGCTGGTGCCGCTGGACACGCCGGGCGTGACGGTGCTGCGCCATCTGCCGGTATTCGGTTACGACGATGCCCCGCATGGTCACGCCGAAGTCCTGTTCGAGAACGTGCGCGTGCCGGTGACGAACGTGCTACTAGGTGAAGGGCGCGGCTTCGAGATCGCACAGGGACGGCTCGGGCCGGGCCGCATTCATCACTGCATGCGCCTGATCGGCCGCGCCGAGCGCGCGCTCGAAGCGATGTGCCGCCGCACGACGCAGCGTACCGCCTTCGGTCGCAAGATAGCCGATCAGGGCGTGACGCGCGAGCGCATCGCCAACGCGCGCATTCTGATCGACCAGGCGCGCTTTCTCGTGCTGCATGCCGCCTGGAAAATGGACGAGGTGGGCAACAAGGCGGCACGCAAGGAGATTGCCATGATCAAGGTCGCCGCGCCCGCCATGGCCTGCCAGGTGATCGACTGGGCGATTCAGGCGCATGGCGGCGGCGGCGTGAGTGACGATTTCGGCCTTGCGCGCGCCTATGCGAGCGCGCGCACGATCCGCCTGGCAGATGGACCCGACGAGGTGCATCGCAACGCCATCGCCAAGATGGAACTCGCGGCCTATCTTTGAGCGAGGAGCGCGACATCATGAACGCCAGTTCGAATCTCGCTGCGCAAGCGGACGACGTGCCTTTCGCGAGCATCGGTGATCAGATCCGCAAATGGGCGGTGGAGCAGGGCGATCATCCCGCCCTGGTCTGTAACGGCACGACTTACAGCTACGCCGATCTCGATTCGATGATCGACCAATGCGCGAGCGCGTTGCAACGCGACGGCCTCGCGCCCGAAGATGTGATCGCGATCTGCGCGAATGCATCGCCGTGGTATGTGGCGGTGTTTCTGGGCGCGCTGCGCGCGGGCGCGGCAGTCGCGCCGCTTGCGCCGTCCTCGCATCCGGACAGCCTCGCGGGCATGATCGCGAATTCCGGTGCGCGCGTGTTGTTCCTGGATGCCGATGTGCGCGAAGCGTTGCAAAGCGCGGCCACGCCGCCTTGCGTGCGCAGTGTGCGGCTGGACGCGCAGCACGATGCCGCCGATACCTCGGGCATCGACGCCTGGCTCGCACCGCGCGGCGCCGTGCCCCGTCGGGTCGAAATCCAGCCGCAATGGGCCTTCAACATCATTTATTCGTCGGGGACGACCGGTTTGCCGAAGGGCATCGTGCAGTCGCACGCGATGCGCTTCGCCTACGCGCAGCGCAGCGTCGACCGTGGTTACGGGCCCGAAGCCGTGACGCTGATTTCGACGCCGCTCTATTCGAATACCACGCTCGTGAGCTTTTTCCCCACGCTCGCGCTGGGCGGCACTGTCGTGCTGATGCCGAAGTTCGAGACGAAGCGTTATCTGGAACTGGCGCAACACCATCGTGTCACCCACACCATGCTTGTGCCGGTGCAATATCAGCGCCTGATGACCGAGCCGGATTTCGACCGCTACGATCTGTCGAGTTTTGTTTCGAAGTCCTGTACGAGTGCGCCGTTCAGCGCGCGCGTGAAAGCCGACGTGGTGCGCCGCTGGCCGGGCAGTCTCACCGAGTTCTATGGCATGACCGAAGGTGGCGCGTCGTGCGAGCTGTGCGCCGACGATCACCCGGACAAACTCCATACCGTGGGCCGTGTGATGGCCGGCCACGAGATGCGCCTGATCGACGCGGCGGGCAATGAACTGCCGCCGGGCAGCATCGGCGAAATCGTGGGCCGCTCGCCAACCATGATGACTGGCTACTATCGCCAGCCCGAGAAGACGGCAGAGGCCGAATGGCACGACCGCGACGGCCAGCGTTTCATCCGCACCGGCGATATTGGTCGCTTCGACGATGACGGTTTTCTGGTGCTGATGGACCGCAAGAAGGACATGATCATCTCGGGCGGTTTCAACGTTTATCCGAGCGATCTCGAACAGGTGTTACTGAAGCATCCGGATATCGCGGAAGCGGCAGTGGTGGGCATTGCGTCGGAACGCTGGGGCGAAACGCCTGTGGCCTTCGTCACGCTGCGCGACGGTGCGGTCGAGGACGCTCATGCGCTGGCAGGCTGGGCCAACGAACGGCTCGGCAAAATGCAGCGACTGGCCGAAGTGGTGATCGCCGATGCGCTGCCGCGCAGTGCGATCGGCAAGGTCCTCAAGCGCGAGTTGCGCGAGGGATTCAAGCCGGCTCGCGCCTATTGAGCGAGCCCGGCGGTGAATGTCGTCATGGAGCCTCGCGAATGAAATACGGGCCGCGTCCAGTGCTGGATCGCGGCCCGTTTTCATCAAACCAGATTTCGCTTCAAGCTCACTTCGAGGCGGCAATCGCCGTGTCGGGCAGCGCCTTGATATTGCCGCTCTCCACCACGGCGACGACAGCACGTCCCATGGTGATGCCACCGCGCGCGTCGACGCCGGAAAGCCCGTGCGGATTGTTCTGCGCGGAGAGCGATTTGAGCGCCTGATCGTAGGCTTTGCGGATCGCACTCGCGTCGCTGGTTGTGCCCGCAACTTTCATCGCCTGCACGGTCGCCCAGACCGCCGTGTAGTTGAGCGAGACTTCCTGGGTCGGCAGACGTCCACCATGCGTCTTTGAGAAGCGCGCGACAAAGGATTTCGCGTCGGGCGAGGGATCGTCGCCAATCGGCATCACGCCGATCGAACCGTCGAGCGCGCCATATCCGCCTGCAATCTTCGCGACTTCGTCGAGCTTGGCCTGATCCATCACCACGAAGCCGCCCTTGAAGCCCAGCTCGCGCGCCTGACGGATGATGAGGCCGGTCGGCTCGGACGGGCCGCCCACGAAGATGACCTTGGGCTTCGAGGCCAGCACGCGGCTTACGCCGCTGTAGAAGTCGGTGGAGCGGTTATACGACATGGGATTGTCGGCGACGATGGTGCCGCCCGCAGCCTGCCACGCGGGCTTGAATGCGGCGGTCCAGGCTTTGCCGTAGTCGGTATCGGTGTTGGCGATGGCGGCGTCCTTGCCGAACTTGTCCATCTCGTACTTCACGAACGCCGGCGTGTATGAGGTGAATTCAGGCGGAATGCGGATCGTGAGCGGATTGCCGCGCGCGGCCAGTTGCGGCACGCTGGTGTAGGCGAGCAGCAACAGCTTTTGCTGCTGATTAATGGTCTGGACTGCGTAACATCCACCCGAATGGGGCACCAGCACGACGCTCGCGTTGTATTCCTGCGAAAGACGGCGCGCATTAATGGCGGTTTCGCTCGGGTTGTACTGGTCGTCCAGCGCCACGACATCGACCTTGATCTTCTTGCCGCCCACCACGAGCCCCGCCTGATTGATTTCGGCCACGGCCATCTGCATGCCTTCGAGCACCTCCTGGCCGTATTTCGCGGCGCCGCCGCTAAGCGGCCCGGAATAGCCGATGTGAACGGCCGTTTCCTGTGCCATCGCCGGAGCGGCCAGGGTCAGCGAAACAGCAAAAGTAGCGGCAACGGCGAGAGACAGCTTCCTGACGATCATGAACGTATCCTCGAAGGAGTAGCGATGAAGTGAAGTACCGCTGGATCTGAATGTGGCAAACCCGTGCCAGGCACGTGATAAGCCCGTGGCGAAACAAACGCGTCAGCCGCCGACATAGGCGCGCCGCACGGCTTCGTTGCCGGCAAGGGTCTCGTAGGTGCCTTCGAGCACGATGCGGCCCGATTCCACCACATAGGCGCGATGCGCGATCTTGAGCGCCGCGTGCGCATTTTGCTCGGCAAGCAGGACCGTGGTGCCCGCGCGATTGATGCGCTGGATGACCTCGAAAGTCTGCTTGACGACAAGCGGTGCCAGGCCCAGCGATGGCTCGTCGAGCAGCAGCACGCGTGGGCGGCTCATGAGCGCGCGGCCGATCGCCACCATCTGCTGCTGGCCGCCACTCAGCGACCCGGCGGGATCGTCCTTGCGGCCGACCAGATCGGGAAAGAGCGTGAGCACTTCGTCCAGACGCTGGCGGTTGCCGGCGCGGTCGCGCCGGTGTGCGTACGCGCCCAGCATCAGGTTCTTGAGGACCGACATTGCCGGGAACAGCTTGCGGCCCTCGGGGCAGTGGATCACGCCCGCACGCACGACATCGGCGGGGCGCTTGCCGACCAGATCGACGTTCTTCAGTTTGATCTGCCCCGCGCTTGCGCGCGTGAGCGCGCTGGCTGCGCGAAAGATCGAGCTCTTGCCCGCGCCGTTCGCGCCCAGCAGCACGACCAGCTCGCCTTCGTCGGCGCGCAGCGTGATGCCGTGCAGCGCGCGAAAGCTGCCGTAATCGAGGCTTACGTCATTGAACGTCAGCATGTTCGCTCCCGAGATAGGCGTCGATTACTGCCTGGTTTTTGCGGATCTCGTCGGGCGTGCCTTCGGCGATTTTCTCGCCGTGATCGAGCACCATGATCTTGTCCGCGAGATTCATGATCATGCTCATCTTGTGTTCGACGAGACAAACCGTCATGCCGCGCCGGGCGATCTTGCGGATCAGGGCGGCGAGGCCATCGGTTTCTTCGGGGTTCACGCCGCCTGCGGGTTCGTCGAGCAGCAGCAGCGTGGGATCGGTCGCCAGTGCCAGTGCAATCGCCACGCGCTTGCGCTCTTCCTGCGTGATGCCGCCCGCGGGCCGCGCTTCCAGATGCGCGAGTCCCACGAAATCGAGGGCTTCGCGCGCCTTGTCGCGGCAGGTGCGTTCTTCCGTTTTGCAGCGCGAAGTGCGTAGCAAGGCGTCCCACAGATTCGAGCGCGTGCGCAGGCGGTGGCCGACGATCAGGTTTTCCAGCACCGATGCCGTCTCGAACAGCGCCGTGGCCTGGAAAGTGCGCGCCACGCCCAGACGCGCCATCTGATCGGCTCTGAGGCCCGTCACGTCCTGGCCGCGCAGGCGAATCGTGCCCGCGCTCGGCCGGTACATGCCGCTGATGAGATTGAAGAAGGTGGTCTTGCCCGCGCCATTGGGACCGATGATGGCGTTCACGCGGCCTTCGTCGATCTTCGTGCTGACGTTGGTGACGGCCTTCAGGCCTCCGAACTGTTTGGAAAGCGTGCTGATTTCAAGCATGACCGTCTCCACTCGACGTGGCGCGGCGCGCGGCGGGGGCGGCCACTTCGCGCAGCGCAATGCGGCTGCGCGCGCTCTGGTAGAGACCCACGAGGCCGCGCGGCAGGAAGATCAGCAGCACGATCAGCAAGGGGCCGAACACGAGAAAGCGATAGTCCTGCATGAACTGCAGCGACTGCGTGAGCCACGGTAGCGCGATCGCGCCAAGCAGCGGCCCGACCAGCGTGCCGATGCCGCCCACCACCGCATACATGGTCATATCGAAGGTGTGGCTGATATTGGCGAGATCGGGCCCGAGAAAGCGCACGAAACCCGCGTAAAGACCGCCCGCAATGCCTGCATAGAACGTCGAGATCAGAAATGCCAGCATCTTGTTGCGCATGAGATCGATACCCAGAGCCTGGGCGAGGTGCTCGCTGTTGCGGATCGCCACGAAGGTGTGGCCCAGCAGCGAATGCACGATGCGATGCATCAGCCACATGCCCACGGCGAGAAACGCGAAGGTGAGGTAGTAGAGCGCACGCGGGTTTTCGAACGAGATCGGGCCGATATCGGGCGGTGCGGCGATGCCGATGATGCCCACCACGCCGTGCGTGACGCTGTCCCACTTCTCGATCACCAGAAAGATGATGTAGCCCACGCAGAGCGTGAAGATTGCGAAGTAGTTGCCCTTCAGGCGCAGCGACACGATGCCGACGAAGAAGCCCAGCACCACGCTAATCACGCCGGCAAGCGCGAAGGCCGCCCAGAACGGCACCTGATAGTCGACGGTGAGAATCCCCACTGTATAGGCGCCCACCGCCATGAAGCCGCCGTGCGCCAGATTGAACTGGCCGGTGTAGCCAGTCAGCAGATTCAGGCCGACCGTGGCGAGTGCGAAGATATAAGCCGTGGACATCACCGTGAGCGAGTAGTCGTTGCGCACCAGAAACGGCAGCACGAGTCCGGCGGCAAACAGCGCGATCCAGCCGAGATGACGCGTCACAGCAGTATTTGAAGGATTGGTCATGATGCGCGCATCTCCCGCGAAAAGAGCCCCTGCGGACGCAGCGACAGGATCGCCACCAGCAGGACGAAGGCGATCAGATCCTGATAGTCGGGCGAGACATAGAACGCGCCAAAGCTTTCCGCAACGCCGATGATGAGTCCACCCACCACCGCGCCCGGCACGCTGCCCATGCCGCCCAGGATGATGATGACGAAGGCCTTGAGGATCACTAACTGACCCATTGCGGGATAGACCAGATTGATGGGCGCATAGAGCGCGGCGGCCACGGCGGCCAGCACGCCCGAGAGCGCGAAGGTCGCCATGCCCACCTTGCGCGGATCGATGCCCATGAGTGCTGCGCCTTCACGGTTTTGGGCGACGGCGAGAATGGTCGAGCCTGCCACCGTGTGATGCAGGAACAGTTGCAGCGCGAGCACCAGACCGAACGCCGCGGCGATGATGAGCAGACGCTGGATCGGCGCAATCACGCCGCTCCATTCGAGCACGCCCGGCCACGGCGGCGACATGCGGTGAAAGTCGGTGCCCCAGAGCGCCTGCGCGGCGGCTTCGAGAAACAGCATCAGGCCGATGGCAGCGATCATCGGCGCGAGTTCGGGGGCGTTGCGCAGCGGATGAAACACCAGGCGTTCGGCGAGCACGGCCAGCACCGCCACGCACACAGCGGCGGCGGCCATCGCGCTCCAGTACCCCAGCCCAAAGCGCGACGTGAGATAGAACGCGGCGAAAGCGCCGACCATGTAGAACGCGCCGTGCGCGAAATTGGGCACGGCCATGATCCCGTACACCAGCGTGAGGCCGAGCGCGACGAGGCTGTAGATGCCTCCAAGCGTCAAACCGTTGAGTACCTGCTGCAAAAACAGATCCACCGTGACCTCCCTAACACGGGCCCTCTGCGTCAATGACCGCGCGTGGCGGCAAGGCAGGCGAAGGCCGGAGATTGAACTGCTGCGGGCCGGAGTTCCGGCGTGGCGGCAGGCGTTTCGATCATGCGGTTGCTGCGAGGACTGGCCGTGGACATCCAAGTCTGGCCAGGGTCAATTGGGCAATGAATTCTGCAGTGCAGTCATCCTGGGGAAAATACCGGACGATCGTTCGCAAATCTTTAATTGCGCAATTTTTAGCTGCTTCACATGAATATTGCGGTGCAGCGGGGCCAATTTGGGGGCGATTGACTGCCTTGACGCACGGGTTGCATGTCGATAAGTTCTGCAATGCAGTCACAGATTCTGCTAATCAGAATTGATTCTCCATCCTCAACGCGAAGGAGGGCAGGGACGATGCGTTTCACCAACAAGGTCGCTATCGTGACCGGGGCGGCTAGCGGGATTGGCCGCGCAACGGCGCGCAGGCTCTATGACGAGGGCGCGTCGGTCGCGCTGGTGGACCGGCAGGCCGGTGCGCTCGCGGACGTAGCGGCGGGTTTCGACGCCACGCGTGTCTGGCATGGCGTCGTCGATGTGGCGCGCGAGGACGACGTGGCCCGCTGCGTCGCCGAGGTACGCACTCGCTTTGGCGAGATCGACGTGCTCTGCAACGTTGCGGGCATTGCCGGCGGCGATTATTCGACCGTCGCGGAAACGGACACCGCGGTCTGGCAGCAGATCCTCTCCGTTAATCTGATGGGCGTGGTGCATTTCACCAAATGGGCCGCGCAGGCCATGATCGCGCGCGGCCAGGGGGCGATCGTCAATGTGGCTTCCGTGGCGGGCGTGCGTTCGGGTGCGGGCGGCAATGCGTACAGCGCATCCAAGGCGGCCGTCATCAACCTCACGATGACGAGCGCCTGCGATCTCGCGCCTGCGCAGATCCGCGTGAACGCCGTGTGTCCCGGCCTCATCGAAACGGGCATGACGGCCCCCATATTCGAACGCGCACGCGAGTTGAATAAAACCGACCGGCTAGGCTATCGCTGCGAATTGCGCCGGCCGGGCCGCCCGGAAGAGGTGGCCGCGGTCATCGCCTTTCTCGCCAGCGACGACGCCAGCTACGTCACCGGCCAGGCGCTGCCCGTGGACGGCGGCAACACCGCCTCGCTGAATCTGCCCGGCATGAAGGTTTAGGTGCCGCGATGATGCGGCCCGCTTGCAGGCGGGCCGCCCATCACAGCATTGCAAACACGCGCAAATGGGAGCAAGCCGCGCTCAGAACATATGGCGGATACCGAGGCTCGCGCCTACCGTCGAACCGTTCACCTCGTAAAGCGCGTTGTTAATCGACAGACCCGTATCCATGCGGCCGTGGTTGTTCACGTAGCCCACCTGGCCATAGATCGTTGTGCGCTTCGAGAGGAAGAACTGCACGCCGCCCGAGGTCATGATCGAGTGGTTCGCGCCGTTGTTGCCGTCGCGTGTGTACCAGACGCCCGCATTGACGTCGAGGTAAGGCGTGACGAAATAGCTGAAGCCGCCCGAATAAACGCTGTTGTCGAACGATCCCGCGACCTTGTAAAGCGCATAGGAGGCCGAAACGGTCAGGCTGTTTTCGAAGCGATACGTCGCGCCGAGCGTGCGGCCCACGAATTCGACGGTGCTGGGAATTGGCGTGGTCGCCGCGCTGCCGCCTGAGTTGCCGTTGTAGAGCGCGCCGGTGAGCGTGAGGCCGCCCAGGTGATAACGCAGGCTGGCGGAATACTGCCGGCCCGCCTGGAAGTCGCCCGCCGAGCCGCCCAGTGCGATCATGCCCGCTGCCTGGATGCCGTAGATTTCCGGCGAGGTATAGGTGAGCGAATTGCTGTTGAAGAGGCCGGTGACGTAGACGTTGTTCACGTAGCTCACAAGGCCGCTGCCGAAATACGACATGCCGCGCGGGTCGGTGTCGTAGAGCGACAGGAAGAACGGCGAATATTGCAGACCAGCCTTCATCGAGCCGTAGGGGCTGTCGATCCCCACCCACGCCTGGCGGCCGAACATATTGCCGTTCGAATTGTTGAACGCGCCGTTTGCCACGCTGATGCCGCTTTCGAGGGTGAAGACCGCGCGCAGTCCGCCGCCCAGATCCTCGGCGCCGCGCATGCCGAAGCTCGATCCCGTCATGCCGCTGTCGGTGAACGAAAACTGATGACCCTCGTTCTGGCCCGTCGACATATTCATCGTGTGGCTGGTGTAGAGCAACGAAGCATCGACGATGCCGTACAGCGTCACGCTGCTTTGCGC
>NZ_DASZJJ010000108.1:0-17062 GCF_035948235.1 Paraburkholderia sp.
AATTCCTTTAAAAACAAGGCCAGTATGCGTTGTGCGCATTCTTCGGGACGTAGAGGCCGGAGGTTCGAATCCTCTCACCCCGACCAGAATTCAAAAAAAACCGCACACAAGTTGTGCGGTTTTTTTTCGTCTGTCGCAAGCGTGACGAGGAACTCGAACCGCAGGGACTCGAACTACACCTCTTGGCCGAACGGCCAACGCTCTCCCCGTCACGGCTGACCTGCAACACCCCTCTGTTATAGTTTCCCCCATCCGCTCCCCTCATTTTCTCCAAGCGTGGACCACATTCCCTTATGGGCGCAGATTTGCGCCGTTTTCGTCCTGCTCATCTGTTCCAGCTTTTTCTCCATCTCCGAAACGGCGATGATGGCGCTCAACCGCCATCGGCTGAAATACCTTGCGAGCCACAACGCGCTCGGCGCAAAGACCACGCAGAAACTGCTCGCACGCACCGATCTGCTGCTCTCCGTCATCCTGATCGGCAACAATCTGTTCAACACGATCATTCCGGTGCTCACCACCTCGATCGCGCTGCACACCTTCGGGCACAACAACCTGGTGCTGTCGATCGCGACCGGCATCGTCGCGTTCCTCATCATCGTGTTCGCGGAAATCACGCCGAAAATCGTCGGCGCGACCTTTCCGGAAAAGATCGCGCTGCCCGCCAGCCTCCTGATCGCGCCGCTCATGCGCGTGACGAAGCCCATCATCTGGTTCGTCAACATGTTTGCGAACACGATCCTGCGCGTGCTCCACATCAACACGAGCAAGGCGCACGACCAGCGCCTCTCGACCGAGGAGCTGCGCACCATCGTGCTGGAGTCGGGCAGCTTCATGCCGACCAAACACCGCAGCATTCTGTTGAACCTGTTCGATCTGGAAAACATCACCGTCGATGACGTGATGATTCCGCGCCGCCGTATCGAGGCGCTCGACTACGACGCACCGCTCGACGACATCCTGCATCAGCTCGAAACCTGCTATCACAACAAGCTGATCGTCTATCAAGGCGACATCGATCGCGTGCTTGGCGTGCTGCATGTGCGCAAGACGCTGGCCGCCCTGCACAACCAGGAATTCGAGCGCGAGACGCTGCGTGAACTGCTTGCGGAGCCGTATTTCGTGCCCACCGGCACGCCCGTGTTCCAGCAACTTCAGTACTTCCAGGAAAGCCGTCATCGCATCGCGCTCGTGGTGAACGAATACGGCGAGATGGAAGGACTCGTGACGCCCGAGGACATCATCGAGGAATTGATCGGCGAATTCACCACCACCATGCCGCGCAGCGGCACGGGGCGCGGCGGCTGGAACGATCAGGGCGAATGCATCGTGCCGGGCAGCATGCCCCTGCGCGAACTCAATCGCTGGCTGCATCTCACGCTGCCCACCGACGGGCCGAAGACACTCAACGGTCTGATCCTGGAGGTACTGGAAGAGATTCCCGAAGGCGACGTGTGCGTGCAGATCGGCGACGTGAAGCTCGAAGTCATGCGCGCCGACGATCAGGCCGTGCGCACCGTGAAGCTCTTCAAGCCTGGCACCACGCCCGGCAAATCCGCGCGCGCGCTGCAGAAAGCGAAGAAGCTGCTGCCGGGTCATTAATCCACGCCGCTAGTGCTGCGTTAGCCATCTGGCTGAATGGCGCGTATAGCCGCGCCAGCCGATCATGGAGCCGTCATTCGCACACGGCGGCTTCGGGCCGGCAATCGATGTTTTCCATTCCTGATCAATCTGGTGCTCATGGCCTGCCCCGCACGCCGGCCATCGCAGCGCGCGTCGCAGATGGCACGGCAAGCGGCGGCTTCGGTGCAGCCGCGCCCTCCTCGCCCACCGCACTCGACGACGCGCCCGCCGTCCGTCTGCTCGCCGAGACACTACGCGAAGCCGCGCATCGCAATGCCTCCGATCTGCATGTCGAACCGCTCGAACAGGGCTGGCGCGTGCGGCTGCGTATCGACGGGGTCCTGCATGATGTCGCACGGCCGCCCGCGCATCTGCGCGACGCGTTTATCACGCGCATCAAGGTGCTCGCGCGCATGGACATCGCCGAGCGCCGCATTCCCCAGGACGGTCGCCTGCGGCTCGCACCACGCGGCGAGTCCCAGACTCACGAAGACTATCGGGTGAACTCGCTACCCACGCTGCACGGCGAAAAGCTCGTGTTGCGCCGGCTTGAAGCGTTGCCCGCCGATCTCTCGCTCACCGCGCTCGGTCTGGACGACACGCAGCGAAACTCACTGAGCGCCGCGATCGGCGCGCCGCACGGCCTCGTGCTGGTCACGGGACCGACCGGCAGCGGCAAGACGCTCTCGCTCTATTGCTTCCTGCAAAAGCTCAACGACGCCTCGCGCAATCTTTGCTCGGTAGAAGACCCCGCTGAGATCCAGCTCGCCGGCATCAATCAGGTCAACGTGCGCGAGAAGGCCGGGCTCACCTTCGCGCTCGCGCTGCGCGCGTTGCTGCGGCAAGACCCGGACGTCATCATGATCGGCGAGATCCGCGACGAGGAAACCGCCAGCGTCGCGGTGAAGGCTGCACAGACGGGTCATCTCGTGCTCTCCACGCTGCACACCAACGACGCGCCCGCAGCGATCGCGCGCCTGATCGATATCGGCGTCGAACCGTACAACCTCGCGGCGGCGCTGAGGCTGGTCACGGCGCAGCGGCTCGTGCGGCAGCTGTGCGTGAAGTGCCGCGAGCCTTCGAACGAATCGACAGCAACACTGCGCGCAGCAGGACTTGCCGATGCGCAGCCCTTCGTTGCCAAAGGCTGCGAAGCCTGTCATGGCATCGGCTATCGCGGGCGCGTGGGCATTCATGAGGTGATGCCGGTAAGTACTGCGATGCGCGACATGATCGTCACGCGGCGCAGTGCACACGACATCGCACGGCAGGCGCGTGTCGAAGGCGTCGGCACGCTGCGCGACGCGGCACTGGCGCGCGTGCGTGACGGCACGACGAGTCTTGCCGAAGCGCTCGCCGCCACGGACGCATCATGAGCGCGCCTAACAACGCCGCGCCCGACTCGCGCTTCGCCTGGCGCGGCCTCGATGCGGCAGGCGTGGCGCGTCGCGGCACGTTGATCGCGTTCGACGCTTCGGCCGCGCGTGTCGCGCTCAAGCGCGAGCGCATCACCGCCACGCTGCTCGAACGTCGCGGCGCAGCACCGCCGCCACGCGCGAATCACGCCGATGTCACGCGCTTCACGCGTCAGCTCGCGAGCCTTCTGCGCGCAGGCTTGCCGCTCGCAGGCTCGCTCGATCTGCTCGCACAGGCGCCGGGGCCGCATGGATTGCCGCGCATCGCCGCCGCGCTTTCGCGTGAAATCACAGCAGGCAAGCGTTTCGCCGAAGCACTCGCGCAGCATCCCGCGCGCTTCGGTTTGCTCTACTGCCAGCTCGTCGCCGTGGGCGAGGCATCGGGCGCGCTCGCGGCTGTGCTTGCCCGCATCGCCGACGATCGGGAACGCGCCGCCGCGCAACGCGCCAAGGTACGCGCGGCGCTCACCTACCCGGCTGCCGTACTGCTGCTCGCATTTGCGATTACAACCGCGCTGCTGGTCTGGGTCGTGCCCACCTTCAAGCAGATCTTCGATGGTTTCGGTGCTGCGCTGCCGGCGCCTACGCAGTTCGTGCTGATGCTCTCTGCGGGCGCCGCGCGCTGGAGCGTGCCGTTTGCCCTGATCGCCACGGGCGGCGTGGTCGCACTGCTGACGTTGTTGCGCCGCTCGGCAAACGCACGCCTGACTTTCGGACGCCTCACGCTCGCGCTACCCTTCGTCGGCGCGCTGCTTACGACGCTGTGCGCCGCGCGCTGGAGTCGCGCGCTCGGCACGCTGCTAGGCGCGGGCACGCCGCTCGCCGATGCCTTCGATTCGCTCACCCACGCCAGCGGCAACGCCTTCTTCGATCACGCGAGCGCCAGTATCAGCGCGCGCCTGCGGCATGGCGAGCGTCTCGCTGCGGCGATGCGCTCGGCGGGCTGCTTTCCCGATGACGTCATCCAACCTGTCGCGGTCGCGGAAGAATCGGGCGCGCTCGATGCGATGCTGCTCGACGTCGCTGCGCTCGCCGACCGTCAGGTGGACGAAAAGATCGCGCTCGTCGCGAGTCTGTGCGAGCCGCTCATCATCGTGGTGCTAGGCGCGCTGGTCGGCGGCCTCGTGGTCGCGATGTATCTTCCCATCATTCAACTGGGCAACGTGGTGTAGCATCGCTGCCAGATTACGGTTACCGCTCATGTCCGTCCTTTTATCGTCCGCTGCTGCCTCTGCGTCGTTCGCGTCGTCCATCAATGCGTCGCCGCTCGCGCCTGTCGATGCGCCTTCGTCTTTGTCTCTCGCACTCGCCACTTTGCCGCCCGGCGTGCTGATGGGATTCGCGATCGTGATCGGCCTGGTGATCGGCAGCTTTCTCAACGTGGTCGTGCACCGCCTGCCGATCATGCTGGAACGCGCATGGCGCGCCGATGCCGCCGAAGTCCTCGCACCACCGGATACGAGCGCCGACTCAAGCGGCGATCTCTTCAACGACGGCCTGCCCGCGCGCTACAACCTCTGGCTGCCGGGCAGCGCCTGCCCGCATTGCGGCCACGTGCTACGCGCGTGGGAAAACATTCCGCTCGTGAGCTGGCTCGTGTTGCGCGGCCGCTGTTCGGAATGCGGCACGCGTGTGAGCCTGCGCTATCCGGCCATCGAAATTGCCGGCGCGATTTGCGCAGCAGGCGCGCTGCTCGCATTCGGCCCCACGGGCAAGGCACTTGCGGCATTCGCGCTGAGCGCGGCGCTCATCGCCGCGAGCATGATCGATCTCGAACATCACCTGCTGCCCGATGCCATCACGCTGCCGCTCGTCTGGGCCGGCCTGCTGGTAAATCTCGCCGATACCTTCACCGATCTGCAAAGCGCCGTCATCGGCGCGGTTGCCGGCTATCTCGCGCTCTGGTGCGTGTACTGGATTTTTCGTCTGCTGCGCGGCATCGAAGGCATGGGTCATGGCGACTTCAAGCTGCTCGCAGCACTTGGCGCGTGGCTCGGCTGGGCCGCGCTGCCGCAGATCATCGTCATCAGCGCGGTGGCCGGCGCCGTGGTCGGGCTGGCCGCGACCTTGAGCGGACGCATGCGCTTCGAAGAGCCGTTGCCGTTTGGCCCTTATCTCGCGGCGGGCGCGTTCGTCACGCTGTTTGCGGGCACGCCGCTGTATCGCATTTTTGCGTGAGGAATTGAATCGATGATTGCGGTTGGATTGACTGGGGGTATCGGCAGCGGCAAATCCACGGTCGCGGACCTGTTCGCGGCGCGCGGCGTGCCGCTCGTGGATACAGACGTGATCGCCCATCGCGTCACCGCACCGCATGGCGTGGCCATGCCACAAATCGCCGCGCAATTCGGCCCTGAATTTGTCGCCGCCGATGGCTCGATGGACCGCGCGCGCATGCGTGCGCTGGTGTTCGGCGACGAGGCCGCGCGCAAGCGGCTCGAAGCGATCACGCACCCGCTGATCCGCGCAGAAACCGAGCGGGAAACACGCGAGGCGAACGGGCCTTACGTGATGCTGGTCATACCGCTGCTGGTCGAATCGGGCGCGTGGAAAACACGCGTGAATCGCGTGCTCACCGTCGATTGCAGCGTAGAAACGCAGATCGCGCGCGTAATGTCCCGCAACGGCTTCACACGCGAACAGGTCCTTGCGATCATCGCGCGTCAGGCTACGCGCGAAGCGCGCCTCGCCGCCGCCGACGACGTGATCGTCAATGACGACGTGACACTCGCGGCACTCGCACAGGACGTCGAAATACTGCATCAGCACTATCTCGCGCTGGCAGGTTTGTAATGTCTTACCTTGGCGTAACGATCTCTTGCAGCGCGAATCGCCTTCGCCCAGGCGGAAATTTGCAGGAATCTGCAGGAAAACACTGATGTAACCGCGTTGCGCCGGTGAGCGCGATTGCGACCGTAGTCTCACGGCATTAGAATGTCCTGCAATCCTTCACCGACCACGCCCGAGGCGAGCGCGCTTGATTCTTTACGAGTATCCCTTCAACGAGCGAATCCGGACGCTGCTGCGCCTCGAAGACCTGTTCGAGCGCTTCACGTTTTTCCTGACCCAGGAGGATCCGAGGGAACATCACGTTGCGCTCACGACGCTCTTCGAAATCGCGGAAGTTGCAGGCCGCGCCGATCTCAAGTCGGACCTCATGAAGGAGCTCGAAAGGCAGCGTCAGACGCTCGCTCCGTTCCGCGGCAATCCCGGCATCGAACAGAATGCGCTGGAGAGCGTGCTCGGCGAAATCGAGCAGACGCTCGCGGGTCTCACGCAAATGCAGGGCAAAACCGGCCAGCATCTTGCGGACAACGAATGGCTTACCAGCATCCGCAGCCGCGCGATCATTCCGGGTGGCACCTGCAAGTTCGATCTGCCCTCTTATTACGCGTGGCAGCAGTTACACGCCGACCAGCGCCGTCAGGATATCGCCAAGTGGGTTACGCCGCTGCTGCCGCTGCGCGACGCCGCCAGCATCGTGCTGCGTCTGGCGCGCGAATCGGGCCAGGGCTCGAAGGTGATGGCAATGCAGGGCAGCTACCAGCAGATGCTCTCAGGCCGTACCTATCAGTTGATGCAGGTGCGCGTGGCACCGGATTTGCGCGTGATTCCCGAAGCGAGCGCCAACAAGTACATGTTGTGGGTGCGTTTCACCGTTCAGGATGGCGATCTGCGCCCGCGCGCCGTCGATCAGGACGTGCCGTTCCAGCTCACGCTCTGCAGCCTGTAAGCTCGTATTTTGCCAACCGCGGCGCCACTGAAGCGGCGCCGCCCAGCTACTGATCAGTCGACCGAATGACCACCGTCGTCAAATGTCCGACCTGCGGCAAGGATGTCCGCTGGGTTCCGGAAAACCGATTCCGCCCGTTCTGCTCGGAGCGCTGCAAGCAGATGGACCTGGGCGCCTGGGCCGCCGAAAAATACCGCATCGGCGGCAATGAGGAAGACACGCCGCCCGATGACGAGGCGCCGCCCACCGATACGCGCCAGTAAGCACCGCGTTTTCGCTGCATAAAAAAAGCCGCCGCACGTCAAACGTGCAGCGGCTTTTGTGCTTTTGTCAGCGGCTTATCGATCGCCCAGGCGGATCACTCCGCCGCCAGCCACTCCAGCACGGGAATCGTCGCGGGCAGCAGCGGCTCGACGCTCGCGGGCAGCGCCTGCCACGCCAGCGCCTGGCCTTCGCGGCCATGCGGCTCGCCGGTCCATTCCGTGACCTTGCAGAAGTACAGCCGCACATAGGCGTGCGGGTAATCGTGTTCGAGCGTATTCCAGCGATGGCACGCCTTCACGTCGATACCCAGCTCTTCGTGCAGTTCGCGCGCCAGCGCTGCCTCGACCGACTCGCCCTTTTCCAGCTTGCCGCCGGGGAATTCCCAGTAGCCCGCGTAAGGCTTGCCCTCGGGACGCTGCGCGAGCAGATAGCGGCCGTCGGGCTGCACCATCACACCCACCGCTACTTCGGTCACGGGACGCGTCTGGGCCGCCGCCTGCGTTTGCTCGCTCATGCCTCTTGCGCCTTCTTGCCCGACCAGTCGCGCGCGAACTGCCACGCCACCCGGCCCGAGCGCGATCCACGCTCCAGCGCCCACACCAGCGCGTCGCCGCGCGCGCCTTCGACTTCGGCGTCGCTCACGCCAAAGTGGCGCAGCCAGTGTCCGACGATCGTCAGATAGTCGTCCTGCTTGAACGGGTAGAAGCTCACCCACAGACCGAAGCGTTCCGACAGCGAGATCTTCTCTTCCACCACTTCGCCCGGATGAATCTCACCGTCGGGCATGTGCTTGTAGGACTCGTTGTCGCTCATGTACTCGGGCAGCAGATGGCGGCGGTTCGAGGTCGCGTAGATCAGCACGTTGTCCGACTGCGCAGCCACCGACCCGTCGAGCGCCACCTTCAGCGCCTTGTAGCCCGATTCGCCGTCCTCGAACGAGAGATCGTCGCAGAACACGATGAAGCGCTCCGGACGCGTCGAGATCAGATCGACGATGTCGCCCAGGTCGTGCAGATCGTCCTTGTCGACTTCGATCAGACGCAGGCCGTCCTGTGAATACGCGTTCAGGCAGGCCTTGATCAGCGACGACTTGCCGGTGCCGCGCGCGCCCGTCAGCAGCACGTTGTTCGCGGGCTTCTTCTGCACGAACTGGCGCGTGTTGCGGTCGATGAGGTCCTTCTGGCGGTCGATGTTCTGCAGATCGTCGAGCGAGATCAGCGAAATCGCCGGAACCGGCTGCAAAAAGCCGCGGCCCTGGCGCTTGCGCCAGCGAAACGCCACCGCCGAATTCCAGTCGACATCGGGCGCCGCCGGCGGCAGCACGGCTTCAAGGCGGCCGAGCAGCGCTTCGGCGCGGGTCAGAAACTGTTCGAGCTTGTCCATTGCGTCTTGCGTAGAGAGTTCAGGAAGCAGGTCGGGCGCCGGATCAGGAGCGGTAATCGGCGTTGATGCTCACATAGTCATGCGAGAGATCGCAGGTCCAGACGGTCGCTTCAGCGTTACCGCGCCCCAGCACCACGCGGATCAGGATCTCGCTTTCCTTCATGACGCGCTGGCCGTCTTCTTCCTTGTATTCCGGATTGCGGCCGCCCGCCTTCGCGACGAGCACGTCGTTCAGGTACAGGTCGATCTTGCCCACGTCCAGATCCGTCACGCCCGCATAGCCGATCGCGGCCAGGATACGGCCCAGGTTGGGGTCCGAGGCGTAGAACGCGGTCTTCACGAGCGGCGAATGGCCGATCGCGTAAGCGATCTGGCGACATTCGGCGACGTCCTTGCCGCCTTCGACCTTCACGGTCATGAACTTGGTCGCGCCTTCGCCGTCACGCACGATCAGTTGCGAGAGCGTCTGCGCCACTTCCGTGACGGCATCGCGCAGTGCGGCGTAAGCGGGCGAATCGGTCGAGGTGATCGCGGGCAGGCTGGACTTGCCCGAGGCGATCAGGATGAACGAGTCGTTGGTCGAGGTATCGCCGTCGATCGTGATGCAATTGAACGAGCGGTCGGCCACGTGCTTGACGAGTTCGTCGAGCACCGGCTGTGCGACGTTGGCGTCGAAGGCGAGAAAGCCCAGCATGGTCGCCATGTTCGGCTTGATCATGCCGGCGCCCTTGCTGATGCCGGTGAGCGTGACCGTGTGGCCGTCGATCGTGACCTGGCGCGAAGCCGCCTTGGGCAGCGTGTCGGTGGTCATGATCGCCTGCGCGGCGTCGTACCAGTTCGCTTCCTTGCGGTTTTCTAGCGCGGCGGGCAGACCGGCCTTCAGGCGGTCGATCGGCAGCGGCTCCAGAATCACGCCGGTCGAGAACGGCAGCACCTGCGAGGGCTCGATGCCTGCGAGGCGCGCGAGTTCGTCGCAGGTTTCGCGCGCGTGCTTCATGCCCGGCTCGCCCGTGCCCGCGTTCGCGTTGCCCGTGTTGATGACCAGCGCGCGGATGCCCTTGCCACCTTCGCGAACCTTCGCGAGATTTTCGCGGCACACCGTCACCGGCGCGGCGCAAAAGCGGTTGAGCGTGAACACGCCCGCGACGCTCGCGCTTTCATCGACGGAAATCACCAGCACATCCTTGCGGTTGGGCTTGCGGATATGGGCTTCTGCCCAGCCGAGCGTCACGCCGGCGACCGGATGAAGTTGTGCGGGTTCGATCGAGGGGAAATTGACAGCCATGGTGGCGACCTGTCGAAAAGGCAATGCCGGCCGCGGACGTCTGTCAGCCTGGCCGGCATCGGGATTCAAAACGCAAGGCCCGCCACGGAGAGCGGGCCACCGGAATCTACGCGCAAGCGCGTCACGGACCGGACGGCGCGGGTATCGACGAAGACCATCTGCCGATACGCACGCCGCCGCGCCCCATCACGCGATCTTGCCGTGGCACTGCTTGTACTTCTTGCCGCTGCCGCACGGGCAGGGGTCGTTGCGGCCGACCTTCGGCACGCCGTCGGCGTCCAGCGCCTCGTGGCTCATGGCCGCGCCGACCATCGCGGCGGCGGCGTCGGCCACCGGCGCGGCGGCTCCGACGGGCGCGGCTTCGGCGCCCGTTTCCGCGAATTCGGCGTGACGGAACTCGACGTTCTCCAGATGGCCGCCCTGCTCTTCCATCTGCTCGGCGGCTTCTTCGAGCTGCTGCGGCGACTGGATCTGCACGTTCATGACGATGCGCGTGACTTCCTGCTTCACGGCGTCGAGCATGGCGGCGAACAGTTCGAACGCCTCGCGCTTGTATTCCTGCTTCGGGTTCTTCTGCGCATAGCCGCGCAGATGGATGCCCTGACGCAGGTGATCGAGCGCGGCAAGGTGTTCACGCCAGCTGCGGTCAAGCGTCTGCAGCATGACCGAGCGCTCGAACGCGCTGAACGATTCGCGGCCCACGAGCGCCACCTTCTGCTCGTAGGCTTCGTCGGCGGCGGCGAGCACGGCTTCGAGGATTTCGTCCGCGTCGATCGACGACGACTCGTTGATCATTTCCTGGATCGCGAGGTCGAGCTGCCATTCGTTGCGCAGGATCTCTTCCAGCTCGGGCACGTCCCACTGCTCTTCGATACTGCCGTGCGGCACATACTGTCGCACGATGTCCGTGACCACGCCGTGACGCATTGCGCCGATGGTCTCGGTGATGTCATGCGCTTCGAGCAGTTCGTTGCGCTGCTGGTAGATCACCTTGCGCTGGTCGTTCGACACGTCGTCGTATTCGAGCAGCTGCTTGCGGATGTCGAAGTTGCGCGCTTCGACCTTGCGCTGCGCCGACTCGATCGAACGTGTGACGATGCCCGCCTCGATCGCCTCGCCTTCCGGCATCTTCAGGCGGTCCATGATGGCGCGCACACGGTCGCCCGCGAAAATGCGCAGCAGCGGATCTTCGAGCGACAGATAGAAGCGCGACGAACCCGGATCGCCCTGACGGCCCGCACGGCCGCGCAGCTGGTTGTCGATACGGCGCGACTCGTGACGCTCGGTGCCGATGATGTGCAGACCGCCTGCGGCCTTCACCTGATCGTGCAGCGTCTGCCATTCGTCGTGCAGTTGCTGGATGCGGCGCGCCTTTTCGTCGGCGGGAATCGCATCGTCGGCTTCGATGAACGAGGCCTGCTTCTCGACGTTGCCGCCCAGCACGATGTCGGTACCGCGACCGGCCATGTTGGTGGCGATGGTGATGCGCTTCGGACGGCCCGCTTCGGCGACGATCGCAGCTTCACGACCGTGCTGCTTCGCGTTGAGCACGTCGTGCGGCAGACCCGCCTTCGTGAGCAGATGCGAGAGCAGTTCCGAGTTTTCGATCGAAGTCGTACCGACCAGCACCGGCTGACCGCGCTCGTGGCAGTCGCGAATGTCGCGGATCACCGCGTCATAACGCTCCTTCGCGGTCTTGTAGATCTGATCCTGCTTGTCGATCCGCTTGGGCACGCGGTTGGTCGGGATCACGACCGTTTCCAGGCCGTAGATCTCGTTGAATTCGTACGCTTCGGTGTCCGCCGTACCCGTCATGCCCGAAAGCTTGGCGTACATGCGGAAGTAGTTCTGGAACGTGATCGAGGCGAGCGTCTGGTTCTCGCTCTGGATCTTGACGTGTTCCTTCGCTTCCACGGCCTGGTGCAAGCCGTCCGACCAGCGGCGGCCAGCCATCAGGCGGCCCGTGAATTCGTCGACGATGACGACTTCGCCGTTCTGCACCACGTAATGCTGATCCTTGAAGAACAGCGTGTGCGCGCGCAGCGCGGCGTACACGTGGTGCATCAGCGTGATGTTCTGCGGCGCGTAGAGGCTTTCGCCCTGGCCGATCAGGCCCCACTCGGCGAGCATGCGCTCGGCCTTTTCGTGACCCGCTTCCGTCAGGAACACCTGACGCGCCTTTTCGTCGAGCGTGTAGTCGCCCGGCTTTTCCACGCCGGTGCCGTCGGCCTTCTCTTCGCCGATCTGGCGTTCGAGCAGCGGCGGCAGCGCGTTCATGCGCACGTAGAGTTCGGTGTGGTCTTCGGCCTGCCCCGAAATGATGAGCGGCGTACGCGCTTCGTCGATCAGGATCGAGTCCACTTCGTCGACCACCGCGAAGTTCAGCGCACGCTGCACGCGCGCCTCGGTCTCGTAGACCATGTTGTCGCGCAGGTAGTCGAAGCCGAACTCGTTGTTCGTACCGTAGGTGATGTCCGAACCGTAGGCTTCCTGCTTCATGCCGTGGTCCATCTGCGACAAATTGATGCCGACGGACAGACCCAGGAAGTTATACAGACGCGCCATCCATTCGGCGTCGCGCTGCGCGAGGTAGTCGTTCACCGTGACCACGTGCACGCCGCGCCCGGAAAGAGCGTTCAGGTACACCGGCAGCGTGGCGACGAGCGTCTTGCCTTCGCCGGTGCGCATTTCGGCGATCTTGCCGTAATGCAGCACCATGCCGCCGATCAGCTGGACGTCGAAGTGGCGCATCTTCAGCACGCGCTTGCTCGCCTCGCGGCAGACAGCGAACGCTTCGGGCAGCAGATCGTCGAGCGACGTGCCGTTGGCGATGCGCTCACGGAATTCAACGGTTTTGGCGCGCAACTGCTCGTCGGTGTATTGCTCGATGGTCGGTTCGAGCGCGTTGATCGCCACGACCGTCTTCTGATATTGCTTGATCAGGCGCTGATTGCGGCTGCCAAAGATTTTCTGTAAGAAACCGGTGGTCATCGGATCGGTGTCTGCGTCGCGGCTTCGGCCGGGATTGCTGCACGGCGCGTTGCAAACAGACTGGTTTGCATACGTTTTGCGCCACACGCCCGGTGAGGAAGGACCTCGGCGGCTTAAGCCCAAATTGGTGGATTCGAATCGGGCATTTTAGCACGCACCCTGGGCACCGCCCGTGTCAAGGCCGTGATGGATGCCGCGCCGGGTGCAATGCAAAAAGCCCGCGCCGACGCGCCTCGCAAGCCACTTTGGCAAGCCGTTCCTGCTGGCCGATCGCGATGCCCGCTTTCGGGCGGGCTACGAGCGGTATAAGGCGCGTCGAGGCAAAACGCGCAGGCTACAATGACATCACCGCCACATACTGCTGCGCAGCCCGCGCGCGCACCTCTACTCGCCACATGAGCCGTTTTTCGCCGTTTTCAAGGCCAGGCGCCCCCGCTGCGCCGCGTGCGCAGCGCAGCTCGCGCACGCCGGGCAAGTCGCCGCGCGCGCCCCAGCCGCTCGCCGAAGTGCTGAGCCGCACCGACGCCTTCGCGCCGCTGCGCGCTGGCGTCGAGCAGATTGCGGCGATCCAGCGCGACCTCAGTGCGCTGCTGCCCGACTATCTGGCGGCGAGTGTCGAACCGGGCTTCATAAAGGATGGCACGCTGTCCCTTTTTGCCGCGCACAACGCGCTCGCCGCGCGGCTGCGCCACCTGGAACCGCGCCTTGTGACCGAGCTACAGGCAAAAGGCTGGTCGTTGACCAGCGTGCGTATCCGCGTGCGCCCGCAAGCCGTGAAGGAGCCGCCGCAGCCGAAACAGGCACGCATGACGCCCGCCGGCGCCGCGGCGCTCGCCACGCTCAGCGAAAGCCTGCCGCCCTCGCCGCTACAGGAAGCATTGGCGAAAATGGCGGCGCGGCATTTGAAACGACGCTAAAAGCTGCGCAAAATGCAAAAAGGGTGGCATGAGCCACCCTTTTTCGTTTGATCGCGTACTTGCCGCGACTTGATGCCGATCAGGCAAACGCCGTTTGCGCCTCATAAGCGAAGCCGCGCGGCGCCTTCTGCGTGTCGTCGAACGTGACGATTTCATACGCGTCTTCGTGCGCCAGCAGTTCGCGCAGCAGTGCGTTGTTCAGGCCGTGGCCGGACTTGTACGCATCGTAGGACGCCAGCAGCGGATGGCCGATCACATAAAGATCGCCGATCGCGTCGAGCATCTTGTGCTTCACGAACTCGTCGTCGTAACGCAGGCCGTCGTTGTTCAGGATGCGGTACTCGTCCAGCACGATCGCGTTGTCCATGCTGCCGCCGCGCGCCAGACCCAGCTCGCGCATCATTTCGACTTCATGCGCGAAGCCGAAGGTGCGGGCACGGGCGATTTCGCGCACGTACGAGGTATTCGCAAAGTCGACTTCGAGCGCCTGACCGGTTTTATCCACGGCCGGATGACGGAAGTCGATGGTGAACTTGAGCTTGAAGCCGAAGAACGGATCGAGGCGCGCGAATTTGTCGCCGTCGCGCACTTCCACGGTCTTCTTCACCTTGATGAACTTCTTGGGTGCGTTCTGCTCTTCGATGCCCGCCGACTGGATCAGGAACACGAACGACGATGCGCTGCCGTCCATGATCGGGATCTCTTCCGCGGTCACGTCGATATAGAGATTGTCGATGCCAAGACCTGCGCACGCCGACATCAAGTGCTCGATCGTCGAGACACGCGCGCCGTCCTTCTGCAGCACCGAGGCGAGGCGCGTATCGCCAATCGCCATCGCCGACGCGGGGATATCCACCGGAGTCGGCAAATCCACGCGCGAAAACACGATGCCCGTATCCGGCGCCGCCGGGCGTAGCGTCAGATTGACCTTACGACCCGAGTGCAGGCCGATGCCAACCGTTTTCACGATCGATTTGATGGTTCGCTGCTTCAACATAGTGTTCTGCTCATTGAAAATCCCAATCGGGATTTTTTAACTCATAGCGGGAATTATACTCCAAGTATGGCAGGTGCGTTGTCGTCCCGGGCGTGACAATCTGTTTCCCCTTGTTACTCCCGTGGGATGGACGACGGGCCGATGGCCGGAACGGAGGCGTTCCCGGTCATCGGCCCGCACGGCTGGTAGTAATAGCCCGTCACATTTACCCGTCTGTTTGCCCAATTGACGTTGCGCTGCGGCAACGCCAACACGAGCAATCAGCGGTGCTCATGTCGGGCTCAACGTGGCGAGTATGCTCGCGGCATCGCTGACTTCGAATTTGCCGGGCGCCTCGACGTTCAGCGTCTTGACCACGCCGTCGTCGATCACCATGGCGTAGCGCTGGGACCGTATGCCCATGCCACGCGCCGACAGATCCTGCTCCAGACCGAGTGCACGGGTGAACGCCGCACTGCCGTCGGCCATCATGCGTACCTTGCCCGAGGTCCGCTGATCTCGCCCCCACGCGCCCATTACAAACGCGTCGTTGACGGACACGCACCAGATTTCGTCGATGCCCGCCGCGCGTAACGCTTCGTACTGCTCGACATAACCCGGCACGTGTTTCGCGGAGCACGTGGGCGTAAACGCGCCCGGCAATCCAAAGATCACCACGCGTTTGCCCGCCGTCTGCTCGCGCACGCTAAAGCCGTTCGGCCCCAGCGTGCAACCCGCGCGCTCGTCTTCGACGAATTCGAAGAGCGTGGCGTCGGGCAGCGTATCACCCTGTTTGATCATCACTCGTCCTTCACATCGATGCGCACGCAAAGCGTTTGCATTCGTCATTGCTTGCGAAATCACGTCGCGATCGCGTACATAAACGCGGCGCATATGCCGTGCCGCATGTCAAAACGCGGCGGGCACGCGTCCCGGCCAGGCATCCTCGCAGATGCAGCCTTGGCGCTTCCTGTTCGCAATCATCGCAGCATCATGCCGAACGCTCCGTCCGCGGACGGGCACACACCTGCCGTGCCCGGCGCCGCAGCCAGAACCCGCTCGTCGCGCAGTCCGCTTCAGTCGGCCTGCTTGCGCAGGAACGCCGGGATGTCGTACGTGTCGACGCCCTTTTCCTGCAGCGCCTGCACGTGCGAAGCCGCGGTGTCGCGCGACGTGCGCCAGACTGCCGGCGTGTCGAGCGCGCCGTAGTCGGCGGCCTGTGCGTGTTGCGGCGCGTAGGTATGTGCCGGCGCAACCGGATGGTTGTCCGTACCCGTGCGCAGCAGCGTCATCGGCGCGGCCTGTTGGCGCGTTGCTGCTGCGCGGCCCAGACCCGTTGCCACCACCGTCACGCGCAGTGCGTCGCCCATCGCGTCGTCGTACACGGCACCGAAGATCACCGTGGCGTCTTCCGCCGCGTAGCTCTTGATGGTGTTCATGACTTCACGCGTTTCCGACAGACGCAGCGAACGGCTCGACGTGATGTTGACCAGCACGCCGCGCGCGCCCGACAGATCGACGCCTTCGAGCAGCGGGCTTGCGACCGCCTGTTCCGCGGCCAGACGAGCGCGATCGACGCCGGCGACCGTCGCCGTGCCCATCATCGCCTTGCCCTGCTCGCCCATCACCGTCTTCACGTCTTCGAAGTCGACGTTCACCAGACCGTCGACGTTGATGATTTCAGCGATGCCTGCGACTGCGTTGTTCAGAACGTCGTCCGCGCACTGGAAGCACTTGTCCATCTCGGCGTCATCGCCCATCACCTCGAACAGCTTGTCGTTCAGGACGACGATCAGCGAGTCGACGTGATCCTCCAGTTGCTGCGAGCCAGCTTCTGCCACACGCATGCGCTTGCCGCCTTCGAATTCGAACGGCTTGCTGACCACGCCAACAGTCAAGATACCCATTTCCTTGGCGATCTGCGCCACGACCGGAGCTGCCCCCGTGCCCGTGCCGCCACCCATGCCTGCGGTGATGAACACCATGTGTGCGCCACGCAGTGCGTCTGCGATACGCTCACGTGCTTCTTCTGCTGCGGCGCGGCCCATTTCCGGCTTGGCGCCAGCGCCGAGACCGGTGTTGCCGAGCTGGATCACCGACGACGCGCGCGAACGCGACAGAGCCTGCGCGTCCGTGTTCATCACGATGAAGTCGACGCCTTGCACGCCTTTGTTGATCATGTGCTGAACGGCATTGCCGCCAGCGCCACCGACTCCCACCACCTTGATGATGGTGCCGTTGGTTTCGGTTTCCAGCATCTGGAATTCCATTGTTGCCTCCGTCAAGATAAAAAATTGCAGCCACTCGGCCGTTATTCGGCAGGAGATCGGGCAACCTCCTGTCGCGCGCCGGCCGCCGGCACCAGCGCGTATTGCGAAATCTGTGCGTACTGCGAATGCTTTAAAAATTACCCAGGAACCAGTCCTTCATGCGCGTGAACACCTGGCCCATCGAGCCGGATTGCACCGCCACCTT
>NZ_DASZJJ010000109.1:0-48146 GCF_035948235.1 Paraburkholderia sp.
CGCCTGTTTCCCGTTCGATCCCCTATGAAGCCTTCTGCTCGTGCGCGCAGCACGCGTGCTGCTGCGGGCTGTCCTCATAGCGGTCGTGATGGCGCATCCATTCGCGCATGTCCTTCTCTTCGTTGCGCCCCTTCGGCGTGAATTCGAGCATCGCATAGGTGCCCAGCGCCATCTCCACGCCGCGCGCGTAGGCCGAATACGTGTGGTAGACATTCCCGAGTTCGTCGCGATAGAACGCACTGATGCCGGGCAATTCGTCGCTTACGTAGTCCTGCTCCTCGTAGTTGTAGACGACCTTGCCGCGCGCCTTGTCGGCTTCGCTGAACGACACGCGGTAGTCGAAATTGAAGTCGCTGCCGTTCGACGATACCCACGGGAAACGCCAGCCCATGCGCTTTTTAAAGGCCTCGATTTTCGCGAGTGGCGCGCGCGAGACTGCCACGTAGGTCACGTCGTGGTGTTCCAGATGCGCGAGCATGCCATCCACGTGATCGGAGACAAACGAGCAGCCGGGGCAGCCCTCCTCCCATTGCGGGCCCAGCATGAAGTGATAAGTGAGCAACTGGCTGCGCGGCCCGAATAGCTCCGCGAGTGTGCGCTCGCCTTGCGGCGTGTCGAACGTGTAGCGCTTTTCCACCTTCACCCACGGCAGCGCCATGCGTTTCGCGACCAGCGCATCGCGTGCGTGCGTAAACGCGCGCTCTTGCGCGAGCAGCGCCTCGCGCGCCGCCATCCATTCGGTCTCCGAAACGATCTTGTGCGGTTCCATCGTGTCTTCCTCCTTGCGGGTTGGCATCGGGATGCCGTTCAACTCATTCGAACAGCTCCACCAGATGATCGAGCGCGCTCGACCAGCCTTCGCGATGCGAATCGCGCGTGGCCTCGTCGAACAGGCGTTCGTGGCGCAGCATCAGTTCCGTGGTGCTGCCGTCGGCGCGCAGTGTGACCGTCACGCGCGATTCGCGCTCCGGCGTGCTACGCCATGCCCACGTAAAGACGAGTTTCGCTTCCGGCACGACTTCCAGATACGTGCCGCTCACGTCGTGCTCCTCGCCGTCCGGCGAGCGCATCAGGACGCGAAAGCGCCCGCCTGGCCGCACGTCCGCCTCGGCGTGCAGGCAGATCGTGTCGAGCGGGTGCATCCAGCGCATCAGTTGCGCAGCTTGCGTCCATGCCGCGTAGACCTTCGCGGCGCTCGCGTGGATACGGCGCCGGAGGATAAGGCTGGGGGCATCGGGACTGGCGGCGGCGCTTCCAGCACTTCCAGCACTTCCAGCGCTTGCACCGCTTCTGTCACTGGCAACGGCTGCGCCATGGGTTCCGGCGTCGGGTTTGGTTGACATGCGTCCTCCTCCACGAATGCGGCCAGACGATCGAGCGCGGCGCTCCAGAAGCGTTCATAGTGCGCCAGCCACTGCATCGCGTCCTCCATCGGCCCCGCCGCGAGCCGGCACTCGACCGTGCGCCCGGTTTTCTCGCGCGTAACGAGCCCCGCTTGCGCGAGCACGTCGAGGTGCTTCATCACCGCAGGCAGCGAGATCGCGAAGGGCTGCGCAAGCGCGCTCACCGACAGCGCCTGCTGCTGCGCCAGGCGCGCGAGCAAGGCGCGCCGCGTGGGGTCCGCCAGCGCCGCAAAAGTGCGGTCCAGCGCGCTGTCCTGATCGGCGTGATCGTCGTGATCGTCTTGATACTTAACCATGCGGTTAAGCATAGGTCGCAACCCGCCGATGTCAAGCCCGCGCGCGCCACTAGAATGACGCTTTCCCCCCCTTTCTTTCTGCTTGCGCGCGCACCATGCCGTCCAAAATCCGCAATTCGCTGCTCTGGATCTTCGACTCTCTGGAGCGCGAAGCCACCTATGTGCGCAAGCCGATGTTCGGCTGCGACGCCGCCTACGTGGACGGCCTGCTCTGCCTGATCGCCGCCGACCGCGCCAAGCCCTTCAACGGCCTGCTGGTCGCCACCTCGCACGATCGGCAGGCTGCGCTCATCGACGAATTCCCCGCGCTGCGCCCGCATCCCGTGCTCGGCAAATGGCTTTATGTGCCGCAGGACGATCCGGCATTCGAGGATCTCGCCGAACAGCTCGTCGCGCTGGTGCACGCACGCGATCCGCGCGTGGGCGTCGAGCCGAAGCCCCGCAAACGCAGCGGCAAAAGCATCCTGCCGAAGTAAGCGGACACCGCGCGCGTCCCGCAAAATGCCGCACGGCCCGCGCCGCCATAAAGCGGACGCGGGCCGTGAAGCCGGCAGGACGGGCCGCCAGGCTCCGTCTTGCCGATGACCAGGTCATCGATGTCACTGCATCAGATGGCCCAGCCGCCCAGGTAGAACGCCGCAAGCACCACGGCGATGATGACGGTGCCGACGTTGAGCTTCTTGATCTCGCCGCTCACCAGGCGGCCGATCACCAGCGTCGAAAAGCCCAGCATGATGCCCGTGACGATATTGGCGGTCAGCACGATGAACACGGCGCAAACGAGGCCCGACATCGAATCGACCATATCGGCCATATCGAGGCGCGCGACGCTCGACAGCATCATGAGACCGACGTACATCAGCGCAGGCGCCGTGGCGTACGACGGCACCAGTCCCGCGAGCGGCGCAAAGAACATCACCGCAAGGAACAGCACGCCCACCAGCGCGGCGGCGAGTCCCGTCTTGGCGCCCGCGGCCACACCCACCGTCGATTCGATATAGGCCGCCGCCGGAGCGCCGCCAAAGAAGCCCGAGAAGATCGAGCTGACCGAGTCGGCCGTGAGTGCGCGTCCGCCGTTGATGATGCGGCCGTTGGCGTCGAGCTGGCCGGCCTGCCCCGCAACGGCGCGGATCGTGCCGGTGGCATCGAACACGGCGGTCATGACGAGCGCCAGCACGCTCGGCAGCACGGTGAGCGAGAGCGCACCCTTGATGTCCATCGCGCCGATCAGCGAGGCATGGCCGGGCGCCGACAACGTCGGCCACGCGAACACGCCGTGGAAGCTCACGGCCGGATCGAGCGCGAGACCGAGCGCCGAAATCGCCACGATCACGATCAGGATCGAGCCCGGCACGCGGCGGCGCACGAGGCCGAAGATCGCGGCCAGCCCAACCACCGACATGATCACGGGCAGCGAGGTGATATGGCCGAGCGACACCGGCAGACCCGCCCCCGGATTCTTCACAACGAGGCCCACGTCATTGGCCGCGATCAGCAGCAGGAACAGGCCGATGCCGATGCCGGTGCCGTGCGCGATGCCGTGCGGCAGATTGCGCAGGATCCACGAGCGCACGCCGGTCACGGAGATCGCCGTGAACACGAGGCCCATCAGGAACACGGCGCCGAGCGCGACTTCGGGCTTGAGACCCTTGCCGAGCACGAGGCCGAAGGCGGTGAAAGCGGTGAGCGAAATCGCGCAGCCGATGGCGATTGGCAGCTTCGCCCACAGGCCCATGAGCAGCGAGCCGAACGCGGTGGTCAGACACACGGCGACGAACACCGCGCTGGTGTCGAAGCCCGCCTTGCCGAGCATGCCCGGCACGACGAACACGGAATACACCATCGCAAGGAAGGTGGTGACGCCGGCAATACATTCCTGGCGCACGGAACTGCCGCGTTCGCCAATGCCGAAATATCGGTTGAGGACGCCGCTTGCTTCGGCGAGGGTTTCATCGACTTCGCTGTCGCGAAGGGCCGGATCGGCAATGCTTGCTACTTCCGACAACGGCTGTGCGTGGGGTTCCATCATGGTGAGTGCCTCCTTTATCAGCATGCTGAAACGGTCCCGCATCTCCTTGGGGATCCGTCATCAGGTTCGTCTCGCAGGTTTGACTTGTGGGTGTCGACGCACAGCCAGATGCGCTCTTGTGGCGCGTGTCAATTTTTTGAAAACTCGTGTTTTTACAACTTTTGACAGGTTCGAAGGTTAGGCCAAGGCGTCATACGCTCCCATCGCGCAAATCGCATTGAGGACATGCCGCGATGCTTATATCGCCGTATGCAAGGCGCAGCGGCCCTAAGGGCTTCGCGTATACCCCGGTGGGTTTGACCGCCGGGCGCGCGCCTTGCGATGGTCGCGGCGAATCGGTTAATGGCTTGTGGCGCACAAAAACCCGTATAAGCCAGGCGCATTGCCTGTGGCATTGATAAGGTTTTTGTCAGCAGATTAACGGCCGTTTAAGGCGAATTACCACCGCATGCGAGTTAAACTCTCACGACCCGGTTTTTACCCGCCGCGCGCCCCGCGCCGGCCGCTCCTGGAGTTTTTGTAGATGAGAGGCGGTTTCGCACGTCCTGCTGTATCCCTTACGCCTGTCCTGACCTTGCTTGCGGTGCTTGCACTGTCGGGCTGTTCGCTGTTCCGCTCGCCGCCGCCGCCCGAGCCGGAACCGCCCATCGCCGCCAGCGAGCCCGAGATGCCCGCCAGCGAGCCTGAAGCGGCGTCCGCGCCCGAAGCCGCGAGCGACACCGAAGCCAACGCGAAACCCGCGCCGCGCAAGCCGCGCCCTGTGCCGCGCAAGCCGCACCGCGTCGTGCCGCCCCCGCCCACGCCGGCGAGCGCGCCGGTCGTGCCGCCGCCCGCCCCCATCGTGCAGACGCGCACCATCGAGCGCGGCAGCTTCCGCACGCTGCTCGACAGCGAAGTGCAAAAGCCCGACGGCAAGGTCGTGGGCCGCGCAGTCGACATGGTGGCCGGGCCCGGCGGCAAACCGCAGGAAGTGGTGGTGAATCTGCAGGGCTTCATGGGCATCGGCGACCGCAAGGCCAATTTCCCGTGGAGCGCCGTGCGCATCAACACGCAGCCGAAGACCCCCGCCATCACGCTCGCGCTCACGCCCCAGCAACTGCAGATCCCCGACCGCCCCAAGGCCGGCGGCGCCCAGCCCGGCGCCCCCGAGGCCAGTCCGACGCGCCTGCCGCTGCTCGACACGACCGTCGAGCGCCCGAACGGCGCGAAAGTCGGCCGCGTGGTGGACGTGCTGATCGACGGCAGCGCCGCGCCGCTGGCCGTGGTGCTCGACGTGAGCGATCTGCTGGAGAAGCGCCGCACCATCGCCGCCGACTGGGCCGCGCTGCATTTCGTCACGAAGAACAACGCGCTTGAAGCCCAGCTCGAAATGAGCGACCAGCAGCTCGACGCCTCGCCGCCCTACGTGAATGACCAGCCCGTGCGCGCCGTCAGCCCGAATCCCGCAGCAGCAGCAGCAGCGGCAACCCCGGCCGCGCCCGCAGCCTCCGCGCGCGGTGCCCAATGACGACAGGCACGACGACGCAACTCACACCCAGCCTGCGCAGCGTGCGCGCGCTCGACTGGCTGAACTTCTTCGTGGCGAACGTGCAGACCGGCTTCGGTCCGTTCATCGCCTCGTATCTGGCTTCGCACAAGTGGACCCAAGGCGAGATCGGCCTGGCGCTCTCGGTGGGCACGATCAGCGCGATGGTCAGCCAGGTGCCGGGCGGCGCGGCCGTGGACGCCCTCAAGAACAAGAAGGCCGCCGCGGCCTGGGCGATCATCGCGATCATTATTTCGGCGATGCTGCTGGCCGTCAGCCCGACGGTCGTGCCGGTGATGGCCGCCGAAGTCTTTCACGGTTTCGCCAGCTGCATGCTGGTGCCGGCGATGGCGGCGCTCGCGCTGGCGCTGGTTGGCCGCCAGAATCTGGGCGACCGGCTTGGGCGTAATGCGCGCT
This sequence comes from Paraburkholderia sp., assembly GCF_035948235.1. GTDB lineage: Bacteria > Pseudomonadota > Gammaproteobacteria > Burkholderiales > Burkholderiaceae > Paraburkholderia. Next base: position 5,671 of record NZ_DASZJJ010000109.1, read on the forward strand.
GGGCGTCGATCGGCAGCGCGGTGGCAGCGGGCTTGATGGGCCTGTGCGGTGAATATGTCTCGCCGCGCGCCGTGTTCTGGCTCACGGCGGCGCTGGCGCTGCCCGCGCTGGTGGCGCTCGCGATGATCGAATACGACAAACACGCGAATGCACCCAAGCCGCTAAAGGCCACGCCAACGCCCGCTGACACCACAAGCGGCGAGCGCGAGACGATCTTCGATCTGCTGCGCGACCGCCGCATGCTGACCTTCGCGGGCTGCGTGATCCTGTTCCATCTGTCGAACGCGGCGATGCTCAACCTTGCCGCTGGCGAAGTGACGGCGGGCATGGGCGACAACGTCCAGCTCGTGATTGCGGCCTGCATCATCGTGCCGCAGGCGATCGTCGCGATGATGTCGCCGTGGGTCGGCCGCACCGCCCAGGCCTGGGGCCGCCGGCCGGTGCTGATTCTCGGCTTCAGCGCCCTGCCGCTGCGCGCGCTGCTGTTCGCGGCAGTCGGCAATCCGTACTTCCTCGTGCCGGTGCAGATGCTCGACGGTCTTTCGGCTGCCGTGTTCGGCGTGATGCTGCCGCTGATCGCCGCCGACGTGGCGGGCGGCAAGGGCCGCTACAACCTGTGTATCGGGCTGTTTGGGCTGTCGGCGGGGATTGGCGCGACGCTATCGACTGCCGTTGCGGGCTTTATCGCCGATCACTTCGGCAATACTGTGAGCTTCCTGGGCCTGGCCTCCGCGGGCGCCGCGGCGGTGCTGATGGTGTGGCTCGTGATGCCGGAAACGCGCGACGCGCTCGAAGAGGAAACCGCCAGCGACAAAACGGCCTAGCGCCACCGCCGTCGCCATACCAGCGCCCATGGGGCGCCACCGCCGCAACCCGACCGGGCGCGGCAGTGGCGCCCCGCTCTTTTTGGGCGGTGCAAATCGTTCGATGCTGGATTGACGATAAAGACGCTATTGCGTCACGCGAGTGCAAGTGCGGCCGGAGGCGCCGCATATCTGCAGACAAAAAGACCCGACGGATGTGCGCGTGCGTGGCCCGCAAGAACTCAGGAGGCCGAAGGGGCTGAGACCCAGACTGTGACCCAGGCAGTCGCCCGCAGCGAAACCCGCGCCCGCCAGGCGATCAGTCCGCCCAGACGATACGCTGATTTCACTACAGGAGATGCTGGAAGGTACGGCTGTGCAACGAGAGTGCGCCTGACGCGAACCGTGCGGTGGAGCCCATGTCGCTCCGCTGCCGATCTTCACATAACAGCTTCAGGCCGCGAGCGCTTCATCCAGACGCGCAGCGACGACGCCGTTGGGGAATGCATCGAGCTTGCTCGCGAGGATCATCGCGTCGGCATTGGCCGGACGATGACGGCGATTCGGGCTCGGGCGGAACACCGCGTCGCCCCGGCGGATTTTCTCGCCAGTCAACGCGCACACGGCGCTGCGACGCGCCGTGCAAACCCGCCACAACTGATCGGAGTAGCGGCCATAGGTCGCGTCACTCCAACAAACGGTGATGCTGTCCGGATCATGACGCCGGATCAAGGTGATGCCTTGCGCATCCCACGACCGCACGGTGGCACGGCGCCGATTGGCCGCTTCCGATGCGCTGCGTGTGATGGGTACCGGTTTGCAGCTCCTGATGACTTCGGGCTCGCCGTCCGGGCCAAGCGGCTCCGAGGCTGCGGTCAGAAGATCAATGGTTTGTTGCCATGCGCTGCCGGTATCTAATTTCGTCATAATGCACCTCGTGCACGTGGAAACGATTCAAATATGCCGGTCGAATAAGCACTCTGCCACGTCGGGATTATAGCGTGCGATTCTGGCACTCCACAGAAAAAACTGAATTTTCACACGATATATCGCAGACCCGGACAAAAAGCCAGACATGAGGCTTCAAGCCTGATTGCAGGATAGCAATAGTGGTTTCTTTACATTCGCACTTTTTTGCCGATTTGTTGATGTTTAACATTGTGCGCAGGAAAAAATAACCGGATAGCCCGACGTTATGCAGACGAGGCAAATGCATTAGCAAGACTATTGAAGTCGCCACGCGTATTGCTCACGCGTCCGCACCAGCAAGCCGCAATGCCCCGCCACATCGGCCTGAGCGGGCATCTCCATGATCTTTTCATGCATCACGGGTTGCACCGCGATGGCGCACCGCATGTTGTCCGATCAATGAAACGCATTACAGGTCTATGTCACATACAGCGGGAAGATTTCACTTCAGCGGCTAGTCCGGAGGCCGCGGGGAATTGTCGCACGAGGTTCCCGCGGCCTGATCGAAGTCAATTGTGAGACACGCCTCTATTTCATGAATCGTTAATCAAAAATCAATTTCGCTTTAGTGATTTTGTCACGCGCGAATGCTTGTAATCACATCAAAGGGTGCCCCGTCAATAGCACTCTATAGTTACGGAGATTACCCGCATGGATAACAACAATTCAAATGGCGGCTAAAGACTGCATCAATGGCGGGTAAAGATCGTGCATGCGGACCAATGCCAGGACAGACCGTGGCCAGCGCCTGGGTCACGCTTCGGCCACGTCAGGAACGACCTCAGGCGCCGCGTCCCTGATCCAGCCAGTCGGCAGCGCGACGCCGCAGCATGGTGCCGAAATCGTCGAGCCAGCCAATCGACAGACGCCAGCTCTGCCAGTACAGCTCGACGTCGAGCGAGCGCCCCGGCGTCAACTCGACCAGTTCGCCGCGCGCGAGTTGCGGCGCGATCATGCGCTCTGGACACATGCCCCAGCCCAGTCCGCTCACGCAGCAGCGCAGAAACCCCGCAACGTGCGGAACCCAGTGCAGCGGCGCATCCACCTGCGCGCGCGTGATGCGTCGCACGAAGCGCTTTTGCAGCTGATCCTTCGGATTGAATTCCACGCACGGGGCGCGACGCAGCGACTCGCGCCCCACGCCCTGCGCAAAATAGCGCTCGAAGAATTCCGGCGAGCAGACCGCGAGATAACGCATGCGCCCAAGCCGCGTAGAGCGGCAGCCCTGCACGGGTTCGGCCTGGGTCGTCACCGCGCCCTGCACGCTGCCGTCGCGCATGCGCTGCGCCGTGTGGTCCTGATCGTCGATCACGAGATCGAGCAGGATGCCGCGCTCGACGCAAAACGGCGCCACGGCGTCGATAAACCAGGTGCCCACGCTGTCGTCGTTCACGGCGACGCGCAAGGTAGGACGTGACGCATGTGCGCCGCCCGCCACCGTGGGCATGCCGCCGCCGAGTTCGGCTTCGAGCAGTTGCACGCGCTCGGTATGGCGGCACAGCAGCGCGCCCGCCGCCGTCGCCACACAAGGCTGGCCACGCTTGACGAGCACGGCGCCCACGCGCTCCTCCAGCAGCTTCACGCGCTGCGAGACGGCCGAGGGCGTGACGTTGAGCGCGCCCGCGGCACGCTCGAAGGAACCGTGGCGCACCACGGCGGCAAGCGCATCGAGCAGCGCATAGTCCAGCATTAGCGTTCCTTAATCTGGTTTAAGAGAATGAGCTTTGCTTAATCCGCTCCTGGCGGCAGACTAGCGCCGTTCCCCCGCAAAGTCCAATCATGAACTGGCTCGCTTTTTCTCACGGCGCCGCACTGTGCGCCTCGCTCATCGTCACCATTGGCGCGCAGAACGCTTTCGTGCTGCGCCAGGGCATCCTGCGCTCGCATGTCGGCAAGATCGTGCTGCTGTGCGCGCTGTCCGATTTCATCCTGATCGGCGCGGGCGTGGGCGGCGCTTCCGCACTCGTCGAGCGCTATCCGACCTTCGTTCACCTCGTGCTCTACGCGGGTCTCGCGTGGCTCGTGTGGTTCGGCATCGGCGCGCTGCGGCGTGCGGTGAAACCCGCGCACGACGTGATGGACACGGCCTCTGCCGCCGATGCGCGCAACGCGCCCGAGCAACGCGCCTGGCCCATCATGCTGATGACGCTGGCCTTTACGTGGCTCAATCCGCACGTTTATCTCGACACCTTTCTGTTGATCGGCACGGCCGGCGCACGCGAGCCTGAAGGCGCGCGCCTCGCGTTTGCGATTGGCGCGATGGCCGTGAGCGCGGTGTGGTTCCTCGGGCTCGGTTATGGCGCACGCGCACTCGCCCCGCTGTTCAAACGCGCCGCTGCGTGGCGCGTGCTCGATGGCGCGATTGGGTCGATGGTGTTGTTGATCGCGTTTACGCAATTGCGTTGAATGCAGTTGCGCTGAATCTGCGCGCCATCAGGGTTGCTGCGCGCGGCGGATCGCCAGCAATCCATCGACGAGTTCCGGCGACACATAGTGCGGCCCGTCGAACAGATACACGCGATAGCCGCGATACGCCTGCAGTTGCGGCGCGAGTTCCGCGGGCGTGGCCGCGCGAAAGCCACCACCGGGTTTCGGCCTGAAGGCCTCGGCGATGATGCGCACGCGCTGTTTGCCCAACCTCGCGGCGAGCGCGTCCGCATACTGGCGCGCCACCGCCGGGACGCGCGCATAGACGCCATTGCCGTCCTGCAAAAACACGCCGACATCGCGCGGCAGCCAGCCGTCCAGCCACTTCGCCAGCGCCGCGCCGCCAATGTTGCGCGTGTCGTAGACGCTGATCCAGAGCGGATGCGGCAGACGTTCGAGCAGGGGCCCCATGCGCGCGGCGTCGGTCCAGCCCGGGTCCACTTCGACCGGGAAATACCAGCCGCTCACATGCACCGGCGGGCGCGCATCGGCGAGCTTGAGCGAACGCTCGACCAGTTCGTCCAGATTCGCGCGCGCCTTCTTTTCATCGGCATAACCCGCGAGACCGACGATCACATCGCGCGCCCAGGGCTCCTGCGCGATGCGTGTCCAGTCGGGTACGCGCGGCGCGTTCAAATCCGCGCCCGGCACGAAGGCCACGTCATCCACGGCGGTCCATTGCACCAGCAGATCGCGCACGCCCAGCCGCTGCCAGTCGCCGCGCGGGTCCAGGTGCGCGTTGTCGGGCTGCCAGACCACGCCTTGCGCAAGCGGCGGCGCGCGAGCGTCATCGTGCGCCGCCAGCGCGTTGCGGCCAAAGCAGGCCGCAGCAAGCAGCACGCTCGCCGCCACAAGCATTGCGCGCCGTTGCCTCATACGCATCGCCCTCTCTGCGACGCCATTACGCGGCTGTGCGCTGCGCCATCGCCGGATGCCGATACCCCGGCAGCGCGGCGCTCGCGAATGGCGTGACGGGGCGCCCCATCAGCGCGGCGACGATGCGCGCCGACGCCTCGCCATCGCCATAAGGATTGACGCGGCGCGCCCACGCCCGCCGCGCGCCATCGTCCTCGACAAGTTCCAGCACCGCGCGCCGGATCGCCTCGCGCCGCGTGCCGACCAGCTTCACGGTCCCCGCCGCCAGCGCCTCGGGCCGCTCGGTCACGTCGCGCATCACAAGCACCGGTTTGCCCAGCGCAGGCGCCTCCTCCTGCACGCCGCCCGAATCGGTCAGCACGATCGCGGCGCGCTGCATGAGGCGCACGAAAGCCGGATAGTCGAGCGGATCGGTCAGATGCACGTTGGGCGCGTCACCCAGCGCGGCGAGCACCGGCGCGCGCACGTTCGGATTCAGATGCACCGGATAGACGATCTGCATCTTGCCGCTGGCGGCCAGGTCCGCGAGCGCCGCGCAGATATTCTCGAAGCCCGCCCCGAAGCTCTCACGCCGGTGCCCCGTGACCAGCAGCATCGGCCGCCCTTCGCCCTCGGGTTCGAGCCACGGAAACCGCGCGTCGATCTGCGCACGCAAGGCCACATCGCGATCGAGGCGCGCGCACATGAGCCGCAGCGCGTCGATCACCGTGTTGCCGGTCACGATCACGCGGCCGCTGAGCGACTCGGCGTCCAGATTGGCTTGTGCGCTCGCGGTGGGCGCGAACAGCAGATCGCTCACGATATCGACCACGCGCCGGTTGGTTTCCTCTGGCCACGGCTCGAACAGATTGCCGGTACGCAACCCCGCTTCAACATGTCCCACCGGAATGCGACGATGGAACGCCGCCAGCGCTGCCGCCATGCTGGTGGCGGTGTCGCCGTGCACCAGCACGCGCTCGGGGCGCACTTCGGCGAGCACGGCATCGACGCCCGCAAAAAGGCGCGCGGCGAGGCCGTTGAGCGACTGGTTGGCGGTCATCGCGCCAAGGTGATGCGCGGGCGCAATGTCGAACAGTTCCAGCACCGGGTCGAGCATGCTTTGATGCTGACCGGTGACGCAGACGACCGACTCCACACCGGGTTCGGCTTCGAGACATTTCACGAGCGGCGCCATCTTGATGGCTTCGGGCCGCGTTCCAAAGATCGACAAAGTACGCACGGGCAGGCTTCCGTCAGAGCAGTCGGGTTGGACTTCGGATCAGGCTTGCACATCGAATCCGCTATGCCACACGCATCGATGCAGCCCGCCGCCTGCGCAATTGCCATGCCGCATCCATGCAGCCTCGTACAATGGGCCGCGCAGATCGATGCTCACGTTCAACCCCGGCGCCGGTCGCGCCGCTTTCTTCACTGCAGGCATCACCCATGAATACCAGTCAGGCTTACTCGCGGCCCGCCCGCCTGTTACAGATCGCTTCGTGGATCATCGCTATCGTGTTCGCCGGCTTTCTCGACATGTTCGGCAGTCTCGTGATCCGCGATCTGATGTTCGTGCCGCATGGCGGCCCGCCCAGCGCCGAGCAGTTCGTCGATACCAGCGCGAGTGCCCCGCTCGACGCGCAGTTGCGCGAAATCGAGCGTCAGCGCAGCGTGCTGGGCGACAAGGCGCAGACGCTTTCGCTAGGCTATGAGCGCGCCAGCACCGAATATCGCGACGCCCAGGAGAGCCTGCGCAACTGGCTCGCGACGCGCAGCGCCACCGGCGACAACCGCAACGACATCGAACTGCTTTCGCGCACGCGCAAGCTCGACATGCTGCAGCAGAACACGCTGAACTGGCAGCATCAGCGCGATGCGATCGTCGACCAGCAACGCAAACTCGATTCGCAGAGCGAAGCAATCAACGCACAACTCGCGCACCTCCAGGCCGATGCCGACGCGCGCTACGCGGCGGCCAGCAAGCGCTACGAAATCACTGTGTTTGGCTGGCGTCTCGCGCTCACGCTGCCGGTGCTCATCGTCGCCGTGTGGCTGTTCGTGCGGCGTCGCAAAAGCCGTTACTGGCCCTTCATTTATGGCTTTGGTCTGTTTGCGCTCAGTGCGTTCTTCGTGGAGCTGGTGCCGTATCTGCCGAATTTCGGCGGCTATGTGCGCGTGCTCGTGGGCATTGTGCTCACGGTTTTTGCGGGGCTGTACATGTTGCGCGCGTTCCAGCGCTATGTCGAACGCAAGCGCGCCGAAATGCAGCAAAGCCAGAGCGAGCGCGCGCGTTCGGTGGTGTACGAGAAGGCCATCAGCGCGTATCAGAAGAAGCTCTGCCCTTCCTGCGACAAACCCTGGCACCTGGGTGGCGAGCAGGTTTCGTTCTGTATCCACTGCGGGCTGCGGCTATTCGAAGTCTGCGCGTGCGGTGCGCGCAATTTCGCGTTCTTTCCGTTCTGCAACCAGTGCGGCACGCACGTCACGAAGCCGGCGCCCGCACAGCCCGACGACGAGCCGCCGCGACCGTGAGGCGGTCGCGGCAACACGCTGCTTTTTGGCTCACGGCCGCTGGAGCGGCGCGCTGACCTTCATCACTTTGGCGACCGGCGTACGCGGCTGATAGCCGTCGTCGAGCGTCTTCAGGAAGGCGATCACATCGTCGATATCGCGCGCGTTCCATGCGGGCTTGCCGCCCTCCTTGCGCGTCAACGGCTCGTCGACGGTATCGACGTTATCGCGCACCGCCGCCGGCAAGTCGTCGAACTTCACCACATGGCCGCGCGCGTCCTTCGAATACCACTTCTGCGGCGCGGTATCGCGCTCCACGTAGAAACGCAGTGCGTCGCGCAGCGTATGGAAGCGGCCGTTGTGGAAGAACACCTGGCGCGTGGCGACGTTGCGCAGCGTCGGCGTCTTGAAGAGGCCGCAGTAAGTCTTGTTGCTCGACTTGTCGGTGCGCACCGGGCCGCACAGGCCTTCGTCGTAATAGTTGGGGTCGCGGTTCGCGCGCAGTTCGGGATTGCGCGGCACGCCAAGCGCCTCGAACTGGAAGTCCGTGAAGAGCGGATGTGCGCCGTTCGCGCCCACCTGGTCGATATGGCAGGACGCGCAATTGCCGCTGTTCGGATCGTCGAACAGCTTTTTGCCGCGCATTTCGCTGGCCGTCAGCTCAGCCTTGCCGTCGAGATAGGCGTCGAATTTGCTGGTGTACGGATGGAAGCCCGGTTCTTCGAGTTCGTAGCGCTCGACGGCCATCATCGCCTGGCGCAGCGCCGCGTCTTTCGAAGCGAAAATCGTCTCGCCGAATACCTGCTTGAAGCGCGCCGCGTAGGGTGCGCGCGCGAGTTTCGCAGCAACCTCGGCGGGATCGCGGTTGGCCATTTCGTTGGCGCTGAAGAGCGGGAACAGCGCCTGTTCGTGCAGGCTGTTGAAGCGCCCGTCCCACGCGAAGCCTCCTGCGGGCGGGCTGTCGGCGTCGGTCAGGCGCTCGAACACGCTGGCGGCCTGCACGTGGGTCCAGACCGGCGTGCGGTTGAGCACGTAGCCGAGCGTGGGCACGGCGCGCGTACCCTGGGTGCGCAGGTCGGGGCCGCCAAGCTGCGCGGCCAGACCGTTGGGCGGCCCGTAAGCGTGCGCCGCGCTATGGCAGCTCGCGCACGACATGCGTCCCGATGCGGAGAGCGAGGGATCGTTGAAGATGAGCTTGCCGAGCGCGGCGGTGTCGCCAAGCGGCGCAGCAGCAGCGGCAGTTGTAACGGCAGTGGCGGAATGGGACTGCGCCTGCGCCGCACCGATGCCCGGTGCGACAAAAGCCGCCAGCGCGGTAGCGCCAGCGGCCAGCGCAGTCGTGACGGCGCGACGCGCCGCCAGACATGCGTGGAAAACGGTCATCGGACTGGATCGGCTTAAAGATTCGTGAAGATGTCCTTGCCGAAGCCCGTCAGGCCTGCCTGGCCTGCGTAGCCCAGATGGGTCAGGCCGAACATGTCCTCGACGCTCTTGAGCATCGAGTAGTGGTTGTACGCCACCGTCGACACCGTGCCCGGCTTGATGAACTTCGAGATCATCACTGCGCCCGTGCGGTCGCCGCCATAGCTGGTCTTGGCGAGCACGAGGTTCACGTTGCCCGTGAGGCCCGCCGGCACCGTCATGCCCAGCTTCGTCAGATACGAGGCGGGCACCGTGCCCATCGCGCTCGATTGCGGGAAGGTGCCCAGGTTCGGGCCTTCCTGCTGGCTGCAGCAGGTGTCGCCCGCGAAGGTGAAGTCCACCTCGCTCGTGCTCGGCATCGTCACCGACGCGTAGCTGCTTTCGTCGAAGTTGATGATCAGCAGACCGTCCTGCTTGAACGCCGGCGATGCCGTGATGATCGGCACCCACTTCTGCAGGAAGGCGTCAGCCGATACCAGACCGCCCGTCGCGCCGTTCGCGCACGGCGAATCGTGGCCGTCGTCGCAGGTGCTCGGCGTGATCAGGTTGAAGTTCGCCGTGGTCGCGACCTGCTGGAGGTCGGTCGTCAGGTTGTTCAGGTTGACCACGTTCGCCTGGCAGTCCGGCGAATCGATGATCGAGTGGAAGTACATGAACGGGTTGTGACGCGTGGCGTACGAGTCGCCTGCGGGCGTGGTCGCGTTCGGCGCTTCCTGGGTGTTGGTCAGGTCCGTCGTGTTGAGCGTCGGGTGACCGCAGGTGGCCGCTTCGCGCGCCGGGTCGTTGCCCATGTCGCCTTCGTAGCCCTTCCACGTGAGGTTCGCCGCTTTCAGCTGGTCGGCGATGGTCTTCACGCTCGCGGGATACACGCAGCCCGTGCCGATCGCCTGGCCGTCCGACGTCATGCCCGTGAGGCTGAAGTCCTCATAGGTCGTGCAGTCGTTGTCGGTTTGCAGCGTCGGCGACTGGCCGCTGATCATCGAAATGTAGTTGTCGAGGCTCACGTGCCCCGTGCCGTAATACTGCTGCACCAGCGCGCCCTGCGCCGTGAGCGTGTTGGCCAGATACGGGGCCTTCGTCGTGGAGCTGAACGTCGTCGTGTAGTTCTCGTTTTCGAGCGTGATGATGAAAACGTGCTTGATCTGCTGGGTCGTTCCCGCGGTCGTGGAGTTGACGCTCGAGCCGCACGCGCTCACGAAGAGCGCGCACAGGAGCGCGGCGAAGATTGCAGCGCAGGTTGCGCCGATCCGGCCGGTAAAGCGGACTGCCATGGGTGTTCCTCTGTCTTGTCGAGTCGTTATAGGGATAATTCGGCTTGGGCCGATATTCTTTTCGTCTGCCCACATGCACAATGAATGTGCGATCGGTTGGGCCGCGCAAGCTTAAGGAGCCTGTGTGACGGAACCGTGAAAAAACATGGTGATTGCGGCATATTTCCCGTACATCGTCCAAATGAACTATGCGTGCGCACACAACCAACTGGTCGGTCTGGGAATAGGTCGCCGCCCTGCCCCTTTCGTCAGTTCATGGGTGAAACGCGGTCCCACCGCGCACAACCAGCTATCATGTGAATTCGTACCGTAGATGGAACAAACGAATCACATGGCCTCCCCTCAAGAAAACGTCAGCATGGCGGTGTTCTGCGACTTCGAGAACGTCGCGCTCGGCGTGCGCGACGCGAAGATCGACCGCTTCGATATCAAGCCCGTGCTCGAGCGGCTCTTGCTCAAGGGCAGCATCGTCGTGAAGAAGGCCTATTGCGACTGGGAGCGCTACAAGGGCTTCAAGGCGTCAATGCACGAAGCGAGTTTCGAGCTGATCGAAATTCCGCATGTGCGCCAGTCCGGCAAGAATTCCGCCGATATCCGCCTCGTGGTGGACGCGCTCGACCTTTGCTATACGAAGTCGCACGTAGACACCTTCGTGATCGTGAGCGGCGACTCGGACTTCTCCCCGCTCGTCTCCAAGCTGCGCGAGAACGCGAAGAAGGTGATCGGCGTGGGCGTGCGCCATTCGACCTCCGATCTGCTGGTCGCGAACTGCGACGAATTCATCTTCTATGACGATCTCGTGCGTGAACTCGTGCGCGAGCAGCAGGCGCGCGGCAAGGGCCGCGGCGAAAGCGCCGCAAACGCGAAGCGCCAGGGCGGCGACGAGCGCCAGCCGAAGAATGACAGCGCCGAAGACCGCAGCGAAGAGCGCAAGCTCAAGGCCATCACGCTGGTGGTCGAAACGCTCGATGCGCTTGGCTACGATCGCGGCGACGGCGGCAAGATCTGGGCCTCGGTGCTCAAGAGCGCGATCAAGCGCCGCCGGCCCGATTTCAGCGAGGCGCGTTACGGCTTTCGCGCCTTCGGCAACCTGCTGGAAGAGGCGCAGACGCGCGGGCTGCTGGAAGTGGGCCGCGACGACAAATCGGGCACCTTCGTGACGCGTACGAGCCCGCCGGCGAATGTGGCGAATGTGGCGAGCACGGCAACGGCGCCGGTTGCGGCAGAGGCAGCAGCGCCCACGCCGGTCGCGGAAGAATCCGCCGCACCGCGTACGGACGACACGCGCTCGCGCCGCAAGGGCCGCCGTAACGGCCGTGGCGCCGGCAGGACGAACGAGGCCGCGCGTGACGTGCATGACGTGCATGAGGCGCAGCAAGTCGTGCAGAAGCAGGAGATCTTCGATATCGAGTCGCTGCAGGAAACCGAAGCGGCCGACACTGACTCGGATCACGATCTTTTCACCCAGCCGCTTTCGCACGAATCCGCCCTGCCGCTGTTCGAGCCCGCCACGCCAGAAGAAGTCAAAGTGCTTGAAGAGGCGCCGCGCCGCGCGCGTAAAACCGCTTCGCGCAAGAGCCCCGCTCGCAAGAAGGCCACCAAAGCCGTCAAGGACGAGGCTCAGGCCGCTGCAGCGGTAGAGACCGAGGCACAGCCCGCCGCGCACACTGAAGCGGCCGCAGAAGCCACGCCGGATGCGACGGCGGCTGACGCGCCCAAAAAGAAAGCGCCGAGGAAGACTCCGGCGCGCGCACGCCGCCCGCGCAAGGCAGCGGAAGAAAGCTGATCGAGGCGTGGCGGCATGGCGTCGACACGCCGCCATGCCCGCTCACTTAGTCACCAAAGGGATTCGCCGGGCGCTTGCCCGGCGTTTCTTTTTCGTCGCCCGGTTCATCTGGCGCACCAAAGGGATCAGCGGCCTTGGCGGGCGTATCGCCGCCGAAGGGATTGGTCTTCGGCCTGGGCGACGCTTCGCCGAAAGGATTCGCGCTTTGCGGGCCACGCGCGCCGCCAATCGGATGATCGAACGGATCGTCGGCGCGTGACGCTGGCTCTGACTCGTCTTCGTCCGCCCCAACCGCCAGGTTGTACTCGGCTTGCACCTGCGCGAGCACGCCTGCGATGCTCGCTTCAAAACCCGCCGCATTGCCGAAATGGCGCATCGTCCAGTTGCAGCCGGTGCGATCGGGCTCCTGCGCCTGCGGGCGCGGCACGACGATCTTCACACCGTCCTCGACCACTTCCGGCAAGCGCTGAAGGCGGCGCTTCACTTCGTCCTGCAGCCGCGACGCGTTGAGTGTCTTGCGATGCATCGGGCACCTCCTTTTTCTCGCTCGAAACCAGCCGCGAGTCTAGCGCACCTAAAGCACACCTCACGCACACCTCAAGCGCACTCATTGCGGCTGCGCCCCGACTGGCTGATTCATATGCGTGAGCGCGTCGCGCATCGAATCGCTCGGAATCACGATCTGGCCCGTGAACGGTGTATCGAGATCGACGATCACATACACCGACGAAGATATCGATACCGCACCCAGCGCGATCATCACCATGGCCAGCGCGTTACGCGGCGCAATCAGCCCGAAGCTCAGAAAAATCAGAATGAGCCAGAGCGTGAGCATCACGAAAAACGGCCGCGAGAGCGTGCTGTGCGCCTCCTCGATCAAGCGCCAGCGCGTATCGCGCACGCGCCCGAACACGTCGCTCAGGCGCGCGGCAAGGACGCCCTGGTAGCGATCGTGCGGCGCGAAACTGGCGATATCGTGTCCGACCGTATTGAGCAGGCCACCTAGCGCCACGCTTTCCAGTTCGCCGTCCTTCGCGGCCCCCACGCGCGGAGAGTCCCCCTGGGGCGCGGGCTCGCCCGGCCAGGTCGAAGCGATCGCCGCCGCGGTGTAGCTACGCAGCGCAGCGCGCGCGGCTTCGGCATCCGGGCCGTAGTCGCGAAGGCGCGCATCGAGCTGAATGAGATCGGCCGAGTAAGCGCGCATGTCGTTGGTTGCCGTGTCGTAGCTGCTCTTGGCCGACGCGGTCAGCAAGCTCAGCACCAGCGCCGCGAACGTGACGAGCATTCCCAGCACCAGTTGCACGAGTTGCACCGTCTCGTGCTTGCGATGCTCTTCGGGCAGCAAGGGCCGCAGCAGCACGCCCAGCCCCGTGCCGCCGAGCAGCAGCACGAACACCAGCAGCGCCAGGCCGATCTCGATCATTCAGGCTCTCCCCTGCGGGTCTTCTGCGATGTTGACCGAACCGTCGACCGCTGTCGCTTGCGGCACTTCGTCCGCCGGAGGCTTGGGCACAGGCAAATCCGCTTCCTCTTTCTGCGCCCGCGCCCGCTCGCCTGGCAGCAGCACACCGGGATGGACACGCGGCACTGCGCGCTTCCAGGCCACGTCAAGTTCGCGGCGGATCGAATCGTAAATCTCCTTTGAAATCGAACGGTCCTCGTACATCGCCACCACGCGCGCGCGCCCTTCGCGAAGCGCATAGAGCAGCATCATGCGCTGCTCCAGCATGTCCGCGCCGTGGCCGAAGCAGCCCCGCACGTCGTCCAGACCTCGCTCCGCCTTCTGGATACGCGCGCGCAGGATCGTGCCAAGCAGCTTCGCGAGCCGCTCGCCGAGCAAGGGCGTAAGGCTCGTATCGGCGAAAGCGATCAGCTCGTGCAGCACCACGCGCCGACACATCAGGAGTTCGAAACGATCGGCCAGCGCATCCGAATACGGTTGCCGGATGCGCAGCCAGCGCGCCACGAAACGCGCCACGCGCAATTCAGCCGTATCCGCGAGGATCTTCGCCGCCGCGCGCTGGTAGCCGATGCGCCCGCTTTCGCGCGCGGCCTCGATCATCGCGTCGGTGTTGCGCGTCATGGCGTCCAGGTTGCGGATGGTGACGATGCCGCTGCCATACTGCGGAATCAGATCGCGCTCCTTGGCCGCGAGCGTGACGAGCCCGATGGCCAGGCGCTCGCGCTCGGAAAGTGCCGCTTCGATATCGAAGGCCGTCGCGCTAATGTCGATGCTGCGCCGAAAGGTGGCGCAGGCTTCATGGGCAATTTCATCTGGAATACGAAATGTTCTGGCCGCCGCATGCACCTGCTGGGACACGCGGATCGACGACAGTTGCACGGCCTGCTGCTGGATCGCCTCTTCCTGCGGCGAAAGCAGATCGAGCTTGAGCCTGCGGATCAGCAGCTTGAGCGACGAGCCGTTGACGATCAGGCTCACCAGCACGAAACCCGTAGCGAGAATCGCCACGAAGCGGCGCGTGCTTTCTGGGAGCGCTGCGTTCTGCGCGAGGCCCAGCGCCAGCACCAGCGTCACCGCGCCGCGCAACCCGCCCCAAGCGATCACGAGTTTGTACGCGGCGCTTACCGGCTCGGTGAGCCTGAAGCGGCTCAGCAAGGGCAACATACCGAACGCCACCACAAGCCGTGCAACGAACGCAACGACCACCACCACGGCGAGCGCAACCAGATCGAGCAGATGGGCATCACGCAAGGTGGCCGGAATCTGCATGGCGGCGAGCAAAAAGATCGCCGCCCCCGCCATCGCCGCGACCTGCTCCCAGATCAGTTGCAGATGCAACCAGTTGACGGGCGACAGACGCGTGCGCCCAAGGCCGCTGATGACGAGCCCCGCCGCGACCACCGACACTACACCTGATACATGCAGCACCTGATCGGCGAACAGATAGAGTGGATACGGCAACGCGAAGCTCAACGAAATTTCGGCCTTGCCCTCGCCGCCCAACGCCGGCAGCAGATACGCAAATGCACGGCCCGCGAGTCCCCCCACCACCAGGCCGCCGACCAGTTCGACGCCCAGTGTGCGCAGCGCGGCCGTACCCGTCGCTGCCGCCGCGTCGCCGGTGATGGCGGCGATCAGCACACTGGCGATGGCGATCGCCGCCGCATCGTTCAAGAGGCTCTCGCCTTCGACAAGTCGCACGAGACGCGCGGGCGCGCCGACTTCTCGAAACACCGCAAGCACGGCTGACGGGTCGGTGGTCGCGATCATCGCGCCGAGCAGCAAGCCGTCCGTGAGCGGGCCGAGCCCCGTCAGGCGGATCGCACCGCCTACCATCGCCGTCGCGACAAACACGGCCACCACGGCGAGCAGCAGGATAGGCGCGGCATCGCCGAGCATTTCGCGCACGTTCACGCTCAGCGCGGCCTGGAACAGCAGCAGCGGCAGAAAGATCCACAGATAGGCCTCGGGCGGCAGGCGCGGTTCCAGCGCGGGCGTGACGACGCTCGCGGCCAGGTGTGGCCACGCCTCGCCGCTCACGAGATAAATGCCGCCGAGCGCGAAACCCCAGGCAGCCAGCAGCACCGACTCGGACAGCGCGAAGCGCAGGCTCACCGCCTGCACCAGTGCGATGCTCGCCAGCAGAAAGCCGCTCAAGAGGAGAATGTGGATGACCATCGTTTCCCGTGCGATGTGGAGGTGTCTTGATGAATAGCCGACGAACCCTTGCAACCACTGCAATCGCCAGACGTCGGCGCCCAGCGCTCAATGCGCGGGCAGCCACACCACAGTCAGCGATTTCACACCTTGCGCGCCCTGAATCAGCACGCCTTCAATATCGGCCGTCGCGGAAGGCCCGGTGACCAGCGCCGCGTAACGCGCATTGCGAAAATCGTCGCGCCGGTACGCATCCTGCAGACCCGCGACGAGTGCGCCAGGATCGAGCAACACGTAGAGATGCTGCACCAGATAACCGAGCGCATTGACGATGTATTCGCGCTCGCTAAGCCATACCGAGCCGGTTTCCGCCACGCCAAAACGCGCCCGCACGACGCCGACATCGACATCTTCTAGCGACGCCGGCGGCGTGACTGCGCTAATAGCGCGCGTGCCGGTGACTTCGGGCGCAGCCGATGCAATCGATACCTGCGCGCCCAGCCGCTCGCGTATCGCGGCCAGCACCGTTTCGCCTGAGGCCGCTTCGATTTCCTTGCCGCCCATGAGCGTCAGCGCAGCCGAAAAACGCGCACGCAACTCGCCTGGCGGCGTATCGAATAGCGGCACTTCGGGCCGCTCCTCGGGCGCAGGCTGCGCCGCGCGCACGCGTGCGAGAAATGCTTCACGACTCGCCATCGCCGCCTCCTTTCTTATCGCTCCCCTTGCGATTCTTGCGATACCACGCATGAAACGTGGTGCCCGGCGCCTGCGGCAGCGTGCGCTGCCTGCCCCAGATGTTGAGCGGGTTATAGAGGACGAAATTCGGCAGGCGCCTGAGCGCACCGTCGAGCGACGAGACAGCGCCGCGATAAAGCTTCGGACTAGAAAGCAATCGACCAGCCATTTTCAGCACTTCCTGCTTCACGAACGGCACGGCATGCTGCGCGGCGATGACTTCGCGCCACTGGTAAATCTGCTCGTGAATATTGATTTTCACGGGACACACATTCGTGCAACTGCCATTGAGCGTGGACGCGAAAGGCAATGCGCTGAAACGCTTCAAATCGAAAGTCGGATTGATGATCGCGCCGATCGGCCCCGCATAGGTGCTGCCATACGACAGACCGCCGCTACGCCGATAAACCGGGCAGGTATTCATGCACGCGCCGCAACGAATGCACTTGAGCGAGTACCAGAAGTCCGGCATCGCCAGACGGGCACTGCGGCCGTTGTCCACCAGCACGAAATGCAGTTCGGCACCTTCGCGCGGCGCACGAAAATGCGAGGTGTATTGCGTGATCGGAGAACCCAGCGCGCTGCGCGAGAGCATGCGGATAAACACGCCCAGATCGGACACGCGCGGTATCAGCTTCTCGATGCCCATCGACACGATATGCACCGGCGGCACGTTGGCCGAAAGATCGGCGTTGCCTTCGTTGGTGCAGACCACCACCGTGCCAGTTTCCGCCACCGCGAAGTTGCAGCCCGTCATGCCGCCCGTTTTTTCGCGCACGAACCATGGACGCGTATTCATGCGCTGGCTCTGGGCGAGATAGTGAATGTCATTGTTGGCGGGATCGGTGCCAATGGTGCGGCCGAAAACTTCGGCCACATCGTCGCGCAGTTTGTGGACGGCGGGCACGACGATATGGCTTGGCGGCTCGCCGTCGAGTTGCTGGATGCGCTCGCCCAGATCGGTTTCCATTACGGCGATGCCGCGCTGCTCCAGATAAGGGCGCATTTCGCATTCGTCGGTGAGCATCGATTTGCTTTTCACCAGCGCCGTGATGCCCCGCTCGCTCAGGATGCGATAGACCGTCTCGTTGTGCTCGCCAGCCGTATCGGCCCAATGGACTTTCACGCCGTTCGCCTCGGCCGCGCGCGAGAACTGGTCGAGATAATCGGCCAGATGCGAGAGCGTGTGCGCCTTGATTCCCGACGCCAGTTCACGCAGCGCTTCCCATTCGGGGATCGCGTGCGCCTGGGCGTCGCGTTTCATGCGCAGATCCCAGAGGCGCTTGTCATGAAAGTCGACGTGTTCCGGATGCGCCAGAAAGTTGCCGGCGAGCTTCGCGTGCTCGACACGCTTTGACGCATTCGAGGGCTTTTCTGCCGTGCTCATTCGCGTGCTCCGTTGAGAACCTGGGCGATATGAATGAAACGCACGTCGGCCTTCATGCGCTCAGCGCAGCCCTGCTGATGCATCAGACAGGACATGTCGCCCGACACGATATATTGCGCGCCCGCGCTGACATGATCGACGATCTTGTCCTGCCCCATACGCACCGAAACGGCCTCTTCGGTAACAGCGAACGTGCCACCGAAACCGCAGCATTCGTCGGGACGTTTGGGCTGGACGAATTCGATGCCCTTCACCGTGCTCAGCAAGGCGAGCGGTTTCGAGAACGGCGTGCCCGCGACTTCGGAAATCGACGCTTCGTGCAGATGGCGCAACGCGCTGCAGCTATTGTGCAGGCCCACACGCCAGGGGAATTCGGCCCACGGAAATTCACGCACGCCTAGCACGTCGTGCAGGAATTCCACCAGTTCATAGGTATTCGCGCGCACGCGGCGCACTTCGTCGGTCTGCTCGATGGCGGTGAAATGATCGCGCACGTGATTCACGCAGCTCGCCGACGGCCCGACGATGTAGTCGTAACCCGCAAAGGCGCGCGCGAAGACGCGTTCGGTCCCCGCCGCCTCGGCCTGCGCGCCGCTATTGGCCATGGGCTGGCCGCAGCAGGTCTGGTCGAGCGGATAGTCCACCTCGCAGCCAAGCCGCTCCAGCAATTCCAGCGTGGCGATCCCGACTTCGGGATAAAACGCGTCGATGAAACAAGGGACGAACAGGGCGACTTTCATGCGGGGCTCGCGCGAAAAGCGGACCGGACCATTCTAGCGCCGTTCCGCGCAGCCAGCGCTTAAAGCGGCACGGCCTCCCCCGGGACCGTGCCGCAGTGCAGCGAGCGCTGCGTTCGCGCGATCTGCCCGCGCGGAACCGCTCAGAAGTTGTGGCGAATGCCGGCGATAATCGCCAATTGCTTGTCGGTATCCGAATTCACGAGATTCGGGACCTGCGCGAGATTACGCGTGCCACCCGACGCATCGATGCCCAGCCCCGCCCCCGACGACTTCTGGCCAATCGCCACGGCGTAGAGCGCTGTGCGCTTGGACAGGCTGTACACGGTGCCCAGATTGATCTGGTGGATGCGCGTGGACGAACCGTCACTCGGGTGCGCGTCGTTGAAGATATACGCGAAGCCGAATTGCAGCGCCGGCGAGAATTGCCACATCGTATTGAGTTCGGCGATATCGAAGGAAATATTCGCGCCCTGCGGTTGCGCGGTGCTCGCGAAATACTGGCTTTGCGAATAGCGTGTGTGCGTGTAGCTCAGCGCGACCGTGATCTTGTCGAAGGCATAAGAACCGCCCGCGCCCCAGATATCGACCTTTTGCGCGTTCTGCAATTCGCAATAGGACGCATCGGTATTGGCGCAACTCAGATCGCCGATATAACCGCTCTCTCCGCCCAAAGCCGCCTGCATAGGGTTATGCAGTTGCAGATAGCCCGCCGAAAGCGCTATCGGCCCGTTTGCGTAGTTGGCCGCGAGCGACCAGCCGCGATTCTGCGAGAAGTTGCCGGCCACCCCGCCCAGGCTAAAAAGGCCGCCAAACGTCAGGCCGCCAAAACTCGGACTGATGTACTTGATCGAATTATTGAAGTTGAACGCTTCGTTGAGATTGTCCACGTCGCCGAAATGCGAGCCGTAGAGCGTGGCCCAATTGTTACTGGAGGCATACGCGCCCATGTAATCCGAGAACGGATCGTACTGGCGGCCCAGTGTGAGCGCGCCATAAGTGCCGTTCGCCACGCCCACCCACGCGTCACGATTGAATAGTGTGCCGCTTTGCAGCAGCGCACCGTTTTGCGTCAGGATGCTGTTTTCCAGCGTGAAATTCACCGTGGTGCCGCCGCCGATGTCCTCGCTGCCCGTTAGACCCCAGCGCGACGGCACGAGATTACCGCCGCCCAGTTGCCAGTTCGAATGGCCGTCGGTGTGGCCGTCAGCATGCGTGGTCTGCTGGTTGGTCGAATAGACGAGGCCTGCATCAACGGTGCCATATAACGTGACGGACGACTGCGCGTGCGCGCCCATCGTGAAGGTGGCGAGCGCGCACGAAGCCAGCGCCAGCGCGGAGCGCTTGACGAATTGATCTGCCATATCGTTGTCTGTCTTGTCGAAGTGTGATGGCGCGGCGCGCATGATGCACAGCGCGCCGCCCGCAGTTAATCTGTTTTAGATAGGATTACGTATTGATTGACACAGACGGCTGGAGCCGTCGAAGCCATACCGACCTACTGACCGAAGCGTGCGTAGACGTCCGGGCGGCGGCTCTTGAGCACGAAGCCAAGTGCGATACCCGCCACCGCCACGGCCAGCACGATCCAGGGGAACGAGCGCACGATCGCGCTATCTGATCCGCTCAATGCGTCGAGGTTGCCGATCAGTACGAAGCCGATCCACAACAGCCCCAAGCCACCCAGAACCGGCGCGACCAGCGAGTGCCACAGACGTGTGTCCTTTTTCGTGGCGCGGAAGTACGCGGCCACCGAAAAACTCGTCACAGCCTGCAGCATGACGATGCCGATCGTGCCGAGCGCCGAGGTGCAGCTAAACACGATATTGAACGGGTCCGCGCCCGCAAGCACGTAGAACGCAACCGGCACCGCCACGGTGAGCGTTTGCAGATAGCTCGCGAGATACGGCGAACCATATTTCGGATGCAGGCGATCGAGCTTCGCGGGCAGGATGCCTTCAACGGCCAGCGCGTGGATGTAGCGCACGATCGTGTTATGGAACGACAGCAGGCTCGCGAAGATGCTGGAGAGCAGCAGGAAGCTCATCGTCGTGGTCATCGCTCCGCCCAGGTATTTGCTGGACTGGATGAACCAGAAGTCGCCGGGCTGTTTGGTCGCCACGTCCGCCACGTCCTTGAGGCCATAGGCGCAGACGATGGCCCACGTCACGAACGCGAAAAACACGAGGATCAGCGTGACCGATACATAGGTTGCACGCGGCACGGTCACCTTGGGATCGCGGCATTCCTTGCCATAAATCGCCGTGGCCTCGAAGCCGATAAAGGACGCGAGCGCGAACATCACTGCAATCCCCATATGCCCGCTGAACACATGCTGCGGCGAGAACGGTGCGAGCGTGAGGCCATCGGGGCCGCCGTGATGGATCACGATGGCGATCGACAGCACCAGAAGAATGCCCATTTCAAGGCACATCAGCACACCGAGCAGGCGGCTGTTGAGATCGATGCCGCGCAGACCCGTGATCTGCACGATGACAATGCACGCGAACGAATACGCGTACCACGGCATAGCACTATGCAGCAGCGGCCCAAGCACCACCGTGCAGAAGAAGCCGAACAGACCGTACAGCGCGATCTGGATGCAGGTGTACGAGAGCAGCGCGACGAGCGCGCCCGCCATGCCCAGCGGCCGCCCGAAACCCGCCGTGATGTAAGCGTAAAACGCGCCGGCGCGCACGATATGGCGGCTCATCGACGCAAAGCCCACGCTGAACACGAGCAGGACGACGCCCGCAATCACGAAGGCGCCCGGGATGCCCGCGCCGTTGCCAAGACTAATGGCGGGGGGCACCGCGCCCAGCATGCCGGTAAGCGGCGCTGCCGCCGAGATCACGAGAAACACGATTTGCCACAGGCCGAGCAGGCTGCGCTGCGGGACGGCCGCGCGATCTGCCTCGGCGTCGCCGACAAGTCCGGCGCTTGAATACGGTTCGTTCATCGATGCCTCTGCTGGTGTCTGTTCTGATTGCGCCACGCGACACGATGAAGAACCGCGTGCCTGAAGGCGCTCTGGGGACCGGATCTCGCTGATGCATTTCGAGATTCGATTGGAGCGCATGGTAGGCAGCTAAAAAATTGGGCGACCTGGCTGATCGCGCCAAATTTTCGATAAAGTGCGCCAATGCGGCTGCGGGTTTTTACTTAACGAGATTCTGGCGCAAAAATTGATTCGGATGACGAATGGTTTTTTGCTGATATTTTTTTCGTCAGATGTTTCGACAAACAAACAAATTGCTTACAGAGAAGGTTATTCCGTTCTGTCCCAATTGCGCGTCGCGCGCCACAGCACCGTGGCGTCCGCATAGCCCACCGCACGCGCTACCGCGGCGTTGGTCATGCCGTCCTGCTCGCGCAGCACGGCCACGCTGCGCTGGCGCTCTTCGCGGATGATGTCGCGCACCGACGTGCCCGCCTCCGTCAAATGGCGTTGCAGCGAGCGGTTCGACAGCCCCAGATCGCGTGCAATATCGGCCACCACGAGCTTTTCGCGCGCGAGGCGCCGCGTCACCAGATCGCGCACCTGATCGACCAGATCATGCGGCACGGTATCGCGTTTGATGAGGTCGGTCGCGTGGCGCTCCATCATCCGCGCCATCTGCGTGTCGGCGCTCTTGAGCGGCGCGTCGAGATCGTGCGGATGCAGCACCACGCCGTTTTCAGGCTGCTGGAATCGCACCGGCACGCGGAAGATCCGCATATAGGGCTTGATATCGGCGGGCGCGGCATGTTCGAAATGCACCTCCACCGGCATCCACGACGCGCCATACACGAGGCGGATCATGTGACACATCGCGCTCATGCTGTACTCGGCGTCCTGGCGGCGCGGCCAGATCGACGCGTGCGCGACGCGATAGCTCCACATCGGCCAGGCGTTGTCGCGCACGAGGTCTACGAGCGTGCCGCTTTGCCATGACGCCAGCGCATCGGTGAACTTACGGATCGCCGCGCCCAGTGTGGGCGACGACATGAACACGAGGCCTGCCGGCCCCATTTCGGTGAGCTGCAATTCATTGCCCAGACGCAGGCCCAGACCGGGTTCGTCGAGCACCTGCGCCGCGCGCTCGAACGCGCCCACATAGCGCCCGAGCGGCACGATTTCATAAGGATCCGAAAGTTGCCGGCGGCTCAGGCCGAATTCGGCCAATACCGCATCGCAGTCCGCTCCGGCTGCGTCCAGCGCCCGCACGATGGGGCCCATCACTGCGCCCCGGATCATCGGAAAACCATTGCCGACAGGGACTCTTTTCATGTCTCTCTCCGTTGGGCCGCATGTTCGTGGGGATGCACGTCGCAATGCACGTCACTGCACGCCGCGGCCGCTTCTCGATTGTTCGTTCGCTCTGTCTCTGGCGCACTCTATCGCCCCTTTGGCGCGTTTTGCAAGCGCGAAATAAATATGGCGTTTTTACGATTGCTTCACGACATCGCCCCCGATTTCCTGCCTCAAAAGGCTGCGGGCCTGCCGCTTCATCGCATCGTTTGCGGTCCCACGTCATCCTTACGAAACGCTTATGAACACGAATCCGAACTTGCATCCGCTCGACCCGCTGAGCCTCGCCGAAATGCAGCTCGCCTGTGACATCGTGAAGGCCGCCGAGCAGCTCGACGAATACGGGCGCTTTCCTGTCACCGAGTTGCAGGAGCCGCCGAAAGCCGAAGTGGTGGCATGGAAACAGGGCGAATATTTTTCGCGCCGCGCCTTCGTGATCGCCATCGACCGCACGCGCAGCCAGACGATCGAATGCATTGTCGATCTGCGCGAAAAGAAGGTACAAACGCGCACGCCGCTCGCGCTGCAAAGCGCGCCGTTCGGCCAGCCGCCTGTGATGATCGAAGACTTCATCAACGCCGAGCGCATCGTCAAGGAAGACCTGGCGTGGCGCGAAGCCGTCAAAAAACGCGGCCTCACCGAAGCCGATCTCGTCAACGTGCAGGTCGATCCGTTTTCGGCCGGCGCTTTCGATCGCCCGAACGAAGGCGGCCGCCGTCTCGTGCGCTGCGTGAGCTACTACCGCGAGAACCCGACCGACAACGGTTACGCGCATCCGATCGAGGGCGTTGTGGCGGTGGTCGATCTGCTCGAACAGAAGGTGATCGACCTGGTGGATGACGGCCGTATCATTTCGATTCCGAAGGCCAAGCACAACTACGACACGCCGAGCCTGGGCCAGCCGCGCGACACCGTCAAGCCGCTGTCGATCAGCCAGCCCGAAGGCCCGAGCTTCACCATCGACGGCTGGCAGGTTGCCTGGCAGAACTGGACATTCCGCGTGGGCTTCACGCCGCGCGAAGGGCTGGTGCTGCACCAGATCACCTGGGACGACGGCAAGAGCGCGCCGCGCCCCATCATCTATCGTGCGAGCGTGACGGAGATGTGCGTGCCCTACTCCGATCCGACCACCAATCACTACTGGAAGAGCGCGTTCGACGCGGGCGAATACGGCCTGGGCAAGCTCGCGAACCAGCTCGAACTGGGCTGCGATTGTCTGGGCACGATCCGCTATTTCGACATTCCGTCAGCCGACGATTTCGGCAACAGCTTCACGATGAAGAACGCCGTGTGCCTGCACGAAGAGGATTACGGCACGCTCTGGAAGCACTACGAATTCCGCACCGGCGTGTTTGAAATGCGTCGCTCGCGCCGCCTCGTGATCTCGTTCTTCGCGACCGTCGGCAATTACGACTACGGCTTTTACTGGTACTTCTATCAGGACGGCACGATCCAGCTCGAATGCAAGCTCACGGGCATCGTGCAGACCTCGGCAGTCGCCGATGGCGATACGTATCCGTGGGGTGGCATGGTGACCGAGAATCTTGGCGGCCCGACGCATCAGCACTTCTTCAACGCGCGTCTGCACATGATGGTGGACGGCGAAAAGAACTCGGTCACGGAACACGAATTCGTGCCGCGTCCGATGGGCGGCGACAATCCCTACGGCAACGTGTTCGACACCACCAAACGCGTGCTCAAGACCGAGCAGGAAGCCGCACGCAACGCCAATGGCCAGACCGGCCGCTTCTGGAAAGTGGTCAATCCGAACGTGAAGAATCGCGTGGGCGCGAACCCCGGCTACAAGCTCATCATCAACGATTCGCCGCTGATGCTGGCCGATCCGGATTCGAAGGTGCGCCAGCGCGGCGGGTTCGCGACGCGTCACGTGTGGGTCACGCCCTATGACACGACGCAGCGCTACGCAAGCGGCGACTACCCGAACCAGCACGCGGGCGGCGACGGTCTGCCGCGTTATATCGAAGCGAACCGCAACGTGGAAAACGAAGATATCGTGCTGTGGCACAGCTTCGGCCACACGCATGTGTGCAAGCCCGAAGATTTCCCGGTGATGCCCGTGGAGTACGCCGGCTTCATGCTCAAGCCGAATAACTTCTTCTACGGCAATCCGGCGATGGATCTGCCGGGCGGCCGCGATCCGCACAGCGTGCAGGATGGTGCGCCCGATGCCGCGCCGTCGTGCTGCGGCAGCAAGAAGTAAAGGCACATCATGCGGCGCGCGGCGGCATTCTGGTGCGCAGTAACGGGCGGCGCGGCGGCGCTAGCGGCAGGCATCATGCTGGTTGCGATGCACGGCGGCGCGCATGCCGCTGCTTTCGCCGCGAGCGCCGTTGCGCTGCTGGCGATGGCGTTGCTGCCGCCGATGTTCGCACGACGCTTCGGCGCGCAAGCGACGCTGCCCTGCGCCGCTGCGCTCGTGCTGACGATGGGCGCGATGAGCTTTGCGGCAACGCAGGCGCGCGCGGACGCAACGCTGCTTGCGTTGCCGTTCGTACTTGCGGGCTTTGTCATACTGATGGCAGTGCGCCTATTTGATTCGCATGCCTTATCGGTTTCACTGTCACTCACGCGCCGGATTGACTTTAAGCGGCCAGGCAACGGCACGCTGATCGGCGCCGCGCTGCTTGCGGGTATGTCGAGTGGCGTGCTTGCGCGCTTCCAGCTTTTCGCCCTTTGCGGCGCAGAGCCATTTTCACTCTCTCATCTGCTGTTATCGCTCGGCGTTGCAACTGGAAGCGCCGTGTGGCTTCAACGAATCGAGCGTCGCCGCGCCTTGCTGTTTCTGTTCTCGCTACGCGGCGCACTGCTCGCGGCGCTCACGCTAGACGCGTTCTCGTCGTGGTCGCTGTACTGCGCCCCCGCTTTCGCCGTGCTCGATGCGCTCACGCTTCCCACCTTGCTGCGCAACGATCGCGCTGACCACGCCACGCAAGGCGCTTGTCCTGGCGTCGCGCATCACCTCGGCATGCTTGCGGGCGCAACGTTCTCCACGACTTCGTGGGGCTTCGGCCAGGGCTTTTATATGCTGTTTTTAGGCGCGGCCGCGCTCAATTTCGCTTGCGCGTCGGCACAGATGGCGCGCCGCAACCGCCAGATGCCCGCACCGGTCGCGAATCGACTTCCGCTCATTAACTAATTATCCCGACACACCCATCAGGAGACGCAATGGACCGCCAGGACTTCACGCATACAATCCGCACGCAGATGTTCGTCGATGGCCGCTTCTGCGCGAGCGCCGACAATCGCACCTTCGCCGTGTTCGATCCGGCCACCGGCGCCGAAATCGCCCAGGTTCCGGACGCCGCCAACGCCGATGTAGACGCCGCCGTGCAGGCCGCGCGCCGCGCCTTCGCGGCCGATTCATGGCGACGCCTGCCGCCCGCGGCGCGCGAGCATCTGCTGCTCAAGCTCGCCGACCTGATCGAGCGCAACGGCGACGAACTCGCCGCGCTTGAAACACTCAACCAGGGCAAGCTGCTCGGTTTCTCGAAGATGCTCGAAGTGGGCGGCAGCGTGCAATGGCTGCGCTATATGGCGGGCTGGGCGACCAAGATCGAAGGCAGCACGGTCGATCTCTCGCTCGCGTTTCCGCCCGGCGTGCGCTACAACGCATCGACGCGCCGCGTGCCCGCCGGTGTGGTCGCCGCAATCGTGCCGTGGAATTTCCCGCTGCTGATGGCCGTGTGGAAAATCGCACCCGCGCTCGCCTGCGGCTGCACCGTCGTGCTCAAACCCGCCGAGGAAACGCCGCTCACCGCGATTCGCCTGGCCGAACTCGCGCACGAAGCGGGCTTTCCGCCGGGCGTCTTCAACGTCGTCACGGGGCAGGGAGAAACGGCGGGCGCGGCGCTGGTGCGCCATCCGGGCATCGACAAAGTCACCTTCACCGGCTCGACGGAAGTCGGCCGCATCATCGGCCGCCAGTGCGCCGACGATCTCAAGCGCGTCTCGCTCGAACTGGGCGGCAAAAGCCCCGTGATCGTGCTTGACGACTGCGATCCGCAGCGCGCCATCGAGGGCGCAGCGGGCGCGATCTTCTTCAATCACGGCCAGGTCTGCACCGCAGGCTCGCGCCTCTATCTGCCGCGTGCGCGCTTCGACGAAATCGTCGAGGGCATCGCCCAGGTCGCGCGCAACACCGTGCTGGGCTCCGGCTTCGACGCGGCCACGCAGATGGGGCCGCTCGTGTCCGCACGCCATCGCGACAAGGTGGCAGGCATGATCGCCCAGGGTCGCAACGAAGGCGGCGAAATCGTCGCGGGCGGCGGCAACGGCAATCGCGCCGGCTTCTTCGTCGAGCCGACCGTAGTCGCCAACGCCGCCAACAAACCGCTCACCGTAGTGCGCGAAGAGGTGTTCGGGCCGGTGCTCGTGGCCATGCCCTACGACGATGTCGAAGAGGCCATCGCTGCGGCCAACGCCTCCGAATACGGTCTGGGCGCGAGCGTATGGACCAACCAGCTCGATCGCGCACTGCGCGTGGTCGATGCCGTCGAGGCCGGCACCGTCTGGGTCAACACGCACAATATGGTGGACCCGGCGCTGCCGTTTGGCGGCTTCAAGGCATCGGGTATCGGCCGCGAACACGGTCGGGCCATCATCGATTCCTATACGGAGACGAAATCGGTCTGCATCGCTTATTGAGGTCCTCCCGGCTTTCGCCGCTCCCTTCGATTGTTAATCGAAATGGAATGATGAAGCCCGCGCCCAGGCAATGATCCGGGGCGCGATTTCCTTCATGATCGAGCCCGTTCCCGCTTTACTTATTCCTGAACGAACGGAGCCCGATCATGAACACTTCCCCTTCCCGCGGCGTCGCCATCGTCACCGGCGCATCGCGCGGCATTGGCGCGGCAGTTGCGCTGCGCCTCGCGCGCGACGGCCACCCTGTTGTCGTCAACTACGCCTCCAGTGCACAGGAGGCCGAAGCATCGGTCGCGCAGATCGCGCGCGAAGGCGGCCGCGCCATCGCCGTGAAAGCCAATATCGCGAAGTCTGCCGAAGTGCGCGATCTGTTCGACACCACGCTCGAGCGACTCGGCCAGCCTGCAGTGCTCGTCAACAATGCGGGCATCATGAAGCTGGCGACCGTCGCCGAATCGACCGACGCGCTCTACGACGAAATGTTCGATATCAACGTGCGTGGCACCCTCAACACGATGCGCGAGGCCGCGACGAAGCTCGCCAACGGCGGACGCATCATCAACTTCTCGACCACGGTGCTCGCACTCAATCTGCCGGGCTATGGCATCTACACCGCCACCAAAGGTGCGGTCGAAGCGCTCACGCGCGTGTTCGCGAAGGAATTGCGCGGGCGCGCCATCACGGTGAATGCCGTGGCGCCTGGACCGGTCGCCACGGCCCTCTTCCTCAAAGGCAAAACCGAAGAGCAGATCCGCCACTTCGCGAGCTTGCCGCCGCTGGAGCGGCTCGGCCAGCCCGAAGATATCGCCTCGGTCGTGTCGTTCCTCGCCGGACCGGATAGCGGCTGGGTAGATGGACAAACGTTGCGCGCCAACGGCGGTCTCGCCTGAAGGGCGCGCCCTGGCCTGCAAAACAGGGTGCTAAACTCCGGAGTCGAATTCGGGCCGCTTTCGATTGAACGCAATCGGGCGGCCTGGCTTTCATTGCACCTACAACGACT
The DNA here is from genome assembly GCF_035948235.1 of Paraburkholderia sp. Classification (GTDB taxonomy): domain Bacteria; phylum Pseudomonadota; class Gammaproteobacteria; order Burkholderiales; family Burkholderiaceae; genus Paraburkholderia. The sequence continues at coordinate 34,149 of NZ_DASZJJ010000109.1, forward strand.
CCCGATTATGTATCTGTCCATCCTCGCCGTCGGCATTGGCGGCGCGCTCGGTTCGCTGCTGCGCTGGGTGCTCGGTCTGCGCCTGAACGCCCTGTTCCCTTCGCTGCCGCTTGGCACGCTCGCCTCGAACATCATCGCGGGCTATATCATCGGCGTCGCGCTCGCGGCATTTGCGCGCCTTCCGGATGTCTCGCCCCAGTGGCGCCTGTTCGTCATCACGGGCTGCATGGGCGGCCTCTCGACCTTCTCGACATTCTCCGCTGAGGTGGTCGCGCATCTGCAGAACGGGCGCCTCGGCTGGGCTGCCGGAGAAATCGCAATTCACGTTTGCGCGTCGGTGCTAATGACGATATTGGGTATCGCGACGGTCGCCGCCGTGATGCGCTGAACGCGGGCATCAAAAAGAAAGGCTGCGGCGCTTGATGCGCTCGCAGCCTTTTTTATGGGCTAAAGTGCGTTGGCCGCCAATTCACGGCCGACGATAACCACCGGGCAGCCCGTTTTTCGATAATACAAATTGCCACAATTGAATATCGCGCGCGCGGAATGCGCCGGCGCACGAAAGCAGATAGTAACGCCACATGCGATAGAAACGGCGCCCCATTTCCGCTTCGAAACGCGGCCACGCGGCTTCAAAATTGGCGTGCCACGCCATTAAGGTGCGGTCGTAATCGGCGCCGAAATTATGCAGGTCTTCGGTCACGAAAAGACCGCCCGAAGCGTCCGCAACCTGGCCAATCGTGGGCAATTCGCCATTCGGGAATATGTATTTGTCGATCCACGGATCGGGCGTCGTGTCGCGACGATTCTTGCCGATCGTATGCAGCAGGAAAAGGCCTTCGTCGTCCAGACAACGATGCGCCACTTCCATATAGGTGCGGTAATTCTTCGGCCCGACGTGCTCGAACATGCCCACACTGGCGATGCGGTCGAACTTCTCGTCGAGCAGCCGGTAATCCTGCAGACGAAATTCCACCGGCAGGCCTTCGCAACTTGCGGCGCCCAGCGCCGCCTGCTCTTTCGAAATCGTTACACCGACGCATGAAACACCGTAGTTTTGCGCGGCGAACTTCATAAGACTGCCCCAGCCGCAGCCGATGTCCAGCAGACGCATGCCGGGTTCGAGGCCCAACTTTCTGCAGATCAAATCGAGCTTGGCTTCCTGCGCCTCGTCCAGCGTCTTCGCACCGCCCGACCAGTAGCCGCAGGTGTACGTCATGCGCTTGTCGAGCATCGCCTCGTAAAAAGCGTTGCCGATGTCGTAGTGCTGCTGGCCGACCTTCCACGCCCGGCGTACGGTCTGGCGATTCATGAGGCGCGCCTTGAGCGCATGGAAAACGAGGCGCGAAGGATCGATGTCGTCGTCGAGGTGAGCGTGCAGGACGTGCGCGAAGAATTCGTCGAGCTGCTCGCAGTCCCACTGCTCGTCCATATAGGACTCGCCAAGGCCCAGATTGCCGAACGCCAGGACGCGTTCGGGCACCTGCGGGTCATGGATCTGCATGTCCCAAGGTCGCGGGCCGTTGAAGATCACATCGGCGCGTGCCAATAGTTGGGACGCGAACCGCCAGGCCCCCGAGCCAGTGGCCTCGCGGGCGGAATGGGCTGCTTCGAGATCGGTCGTTGCCATACGTGTTGCTCCGTATCAGACAATTTTCGTCGCGCGCGCTGCGAGAAACTCTATGATGCACCCGCTTCAAAAAACGTGCAGCAACACGGACAGCTTCGCCCGGCTCTCGGCGATAATCGGGCGCTGCGGTTGCAGCGCTTGCCAGGCGGGCCTGCAAAACCGCGCCCTTTTTTAAGCACGTTGCTGAAAATAAAGCGGGTGCATATGCACCGACGGCAGCGCTCACGACCACGAGGACTTCATGGCCTACGACGACAACAACATCTTCGCCAAGCTGCTGCGCGGCGAGATTCCCTCCATCAAGCTCTGCGAAAACGACGCAGCCGTCGCGATCATGGACGTGATGCCCCAATCCGAGGGCCACGTGCTAGTGCTGCCGAAGGAAGGCGCTGAGGAAATCTACGAGCTGTCATCCGAGGCCGTGGCCGCCGCGATGGCGATGGTGCAGAAGATGGCGGTGGCGTTGCGTCAGGCGCTCAAGCCCGACGGCCTGACAATCGCGCAGTTCAACGGCGCGGCCGCGGGACAGACGGTGCCGCACGTGCACTTTCATTTGATCCCGCGCCGCAAGGGCGAGGAGTTGCGCATGCACGCGCGCGATATGGCAGACAAGGCGGAACTGGAGGCGGTCGCGCAGCGGATTCGCGCGGCGCTTTAAGGCGATGTGGGAATGGCGCGCGAGGCTCGCGCGCCATTTGTGTGACGCCGAAGTCGCGGATCGATGTCTGCGCATCGATCGCGGCGGCCGCACGGGATGGTCGTGCCGCCACAATCAACGCGAAGCACCTGGCGGTAGCCCAAAACCAAAAGCCCCGCCAATCTACGCGATTGTGCGGGGCCTTCAGAGCATTCGTGGCGGAGAGACGGGGATTCGAACCCCGGATAGGTTATTAACCTATACACGCTTTCCAGGCGTGCGACTTAAACCACTCATCCATCTCTCCTGCGGGAGGCGCATTATAGCAGGGTTCTGGCGGAAGGGGAAATCGGCGCTTCAACGCGCCTCCAGCACCAGCCGCACCCGTGCGCTATCGAGCAGACTCGCTGGCGTAACCGTCTCCCGCGCCCACGGAATCCGCCCGAAGAACCACAGCCGCCAGAACGCCAGCCGGGCTTGCGGCTGCCGCGCATACAGTTCGTCGAAGGTCTGCACGCGGCCGATCTCCACCCCTACCGCTTCGGCCAGCACTTCGCGTACGAACCGCGAACAGAACTGCCGCGAAGACCGCAGATTGAAGCCCGTGTCGTAAAGCACGCCAATCCGCCGCCCCGCCGCGCGACGAATGTGCGCGTGCCGCGACTCCAGCGCGCCACCCACAAGCCGATAAACAGCAAACCGCGCAGCCTCCGACCGCCCGACGAAACGCCGCAAGCTCGTGTACCGCGATAAAGGAAACGTACTCTCCGCAATGATCGGCTCGGCACCCGACGTATCGACCACGATTCCAACGTGATTGCTCCAGCATCCCGTGGCCGCGGACACTTCGAGAAAAGGCCTCGCCGTGACGCGAATAAAAATCAGGTCGCCGACTTCGAGTTGGGCCGCCACATCCAGAGCAAGAGGAATCATCGGGAAGCTCACCAGGCAGACTGCAATAAGCGCATTCTTGCGCGCCAAGCCGCCCCCTGCCCGTCCCGATAAGAATGCTCAAAAACCACCACCGCCGGTATCGAATATCGATACTTAAAATATTAAGGATGCCGAATATAATCCACCAGCGCGACGGTATATTCATCGGGCTTGCGATCCACCAGACTCACGGCAATCGCCACCAGAAATCCAGCGGGCACTCCAAATACGCCTGAACTGATCGGCTCGATCCCCCACCACCGCGCGCCCTCGAACCCCGTAAGCTGCGTAAAGAACGGATAAGTCGAAACGATGTAATACACGCACACCGCCAGCCCCGCCACCATCCCCGCTACCGCGCCCAGCCGCGTCGTGCGCTTCCAGAACACACCCAGGACCAGCACGGGGAATAAACTCGAAGCCGCCAGAGAAAACGCCGCGCCCACCAGAAATAGAATATTCCCCGCATTGAGCGACGCCACCCACGAAGCAAATAGCGCAACTCCCAGTAGCAGAATTTTCGACATCGTCACGCGCCGTTGACTCGACGCGTTCGGATCGACCATGTGGTAATAAACATCGTGCGAAAGCACATTCGAAATCGTCAGCAGCAGACCATCGGCCGTCGATAGCGCCGCCGCCAGCGCCCCCGATGCAATCAGCCCCGACATCACATACGGCAGCCCCGCAATTTCAGGCGCGGCCAGCACCACCATATCCGGCTTCATCTGGATATCGCTCCAGCGCACGATGCCGTCGCCGTTGATATTGGTGATGTTAATCATGGTCGGCTCGATGTGCCGCCATTGCATCACCCAGTGCGGCAGGTCGTCGATGGACTGGCCCACCAGGTGCGAAAGGATCTCGAACTTGATCAGCACCGCCAGCACCGGCACCGTCAAATAGAACAGCGCGACGAAGAACAGGGTCCAGCCCACCGAGCGCCGCGCCGACGCCACCGAAGTCGTGGTGTTGTAGCGCGTGAGAATGTGCGGCAGGCTCGCCGTGCCCAGCGACAGGCACAGCAGCAGCGACAGAAAATTGCGCTCGTGAATGCGGCGCGCGTCGTCGCTTTCGGCGGGAAAGGGTTCGTGCATCGGCACGGGCGGCGTCGCCTGCGCGAGCAGGTCGTCGCGCTGCTGCGTCCAGGCCACGCGCGCGGCCTGCTCGTCGCGTGGGAAATGCGCGATGTCGCGTTCGACTGAATCGATATCGCGCAGCGGGCCGTTGTGTCGGCGCAGGTCCGCGAGCGTTTCGATGAGGCGCGTTTTCTCTTCCACGTACGAGCCCGGCAGCGCGTCCAGGCGCGATTGCCATAGCGCCGCGCGCAGGCGGAATTCGTCGCGCACATTCGCTTCGGCGCTGGCATCGCGCACGTCACGTTCGAGCGTTTCCACGCGCTGCATCACCGTGCCGTAGTCGAGTTGCGGGACCCACCCCAGGCCGTCTCGATGCGCGATCAACGACACCGGAATCAGGATCGCCGCGATCAGGATGATGTACTGCGCCACCTGGGTCCACGTGACGGCGCGCATGCCGCCCAGGAACGAGCACACCAGAATGCCCGCCAGTCCGCAGAAGATGCCAATCGCGAAGTCCACGCCGATAAAGCGCACGGCGATCAGCCCCACGCCCTGGATCTGCGCGACGAGATAAACGAACGAACAGAGAATGGTCGCGAGCACGGCCAGCGCGCGCACGAGGTTGCTGGAGAAGCGCGTGCCGAGAAAATCCGCAATGGTGTAGCGCGCGAGTTTGCGCACGTATGGCGCAAGCAGGAAAGCCACCAGGCAGTAGCCGCCGGTCCAGCCCATCAGGTACGCCAGGCCGTCGTAGCCGCTCGCGTAGAGCGAACCCGCGAGGCCGATGAACGAGGCCGCCGAAAGCCAGTCGGCGGCGGTTGCCATGCCGTTGAAGAACGACGGTACGCGCCGCCCTGCAACGTAGTATTCGACCAGATCCGAGGTGCGCGAAAGCAGGCCGATCACGGCATACACGGCGATCGGCACGAACAGGAACACGTAGCCGATCCACATGCCGGGGCCGGTGAAGCGTTCGATGCGCCACATCACGTAGACGAAGGCGAGAAAGCCGAGCGTATAGAGCGCGTAGGAGCGTATCAGCCGATGCGCGAGCTTCATGGTTGCGGCGCCTGGCGAGCGTCGCGGATCGCTTGTTCGGCTTCGCGCGCGGCCTGAAGTTCGCGGTCAGCGCGCTGCATCAGCACGATGTAGATGACCACCAGCAGCACGTAGACCAGAATCGCCCCTTGCGCGCCGATGTAAAACGGCAGGCTGAAGCCGGCGAAGCGCACGGTTTCGAGCGCGCGCGCGAAGAGCGGCGCGACGAACGAGACCGCAAAGCCGATCGTCATGAGCACGCCGATCAGCACCAGGTTAAAGCGCCAGTAGCGCCGGTGCGCGAGCGCCATGGCCGCGCTCACCGGCGGCGGCTCGGGCACGGGATTGAAATTATTCGGCGGTTGGGTGTGTGGCGCGGCCATGCGCCTGTGTAGCAAAAAGGCGCTGGCGCGGCAATTAGGCAATGCGAGGATCACTTCGAGAGCCGAAGTAAAAACGCCGCGCAAAGCGCGGCGTCCATGAACCAGCGTGAAGCCCGGCTTAAAGCGATTCGCCGAGTTGATCGAGAATCGCCGGGTTCTCCAGCGTCGAAACGTCCTGCGTGATGGCCTCGCCCTTCGCGAGTGAGCGCAGCAGGCGGCGCATGATCTTGCCCGAGCGCGTCTTCGGCAGGTTCTCGCCGAAGCGGATGTCCTTGGGCTTGGCGATCGGACCGATTTCCTTGCCGACCCACGCGCGCAATTCGTTGGCGAGCTTCACGGCGTCATCGCCTTGCGGGCGGTTGGCCTTGAGCACCACGAAGGCCACCACGGCTTCGCCGGTCGTGTCGTCGGGGCGGCCCACTACGGCGGCTTCCGCCACCAGCGGATTCGCCACCAGCGCCGACTCGATTTCCATCGTGCCCAGGCGGTGACCCGAAACGTTCAGCACGTCGTCGATGCGGCCCATGATGGTGAAGTAGCCGCTTTGCTTGTCGCGCACGCTGCCATCACCGGCCAGATACAGCTTGCCGCCCAGTTCTTCCGGGAAGTAGCCCGACTTGTAGCGCTCCGGCTGGCCCCAGACGTTGCGGATCATGGCCGGCCACGGACGCTTGACGACCAGAATGCCGCCCTGCCCGTTTGGCACGTCCTGGCCGGTTTCGTCGACGATCGCCGCCATGATGCCCGGCAGCGGCAGCGTGCACGAGCCCGGCACGAGGGGCGTGGCGCCCGGCAGCGGCGTGATCATGTGGCCGCCGGTTTCCGTCTGCCACCACGTATCGACGATCGGGCAGCGCTTGTTGCCCACGTTCTCGTAGTACCAGATCCACGCTTCGGGATTGATCGGCTCGCCGACCGTGCCCAGGATGCGCAGCGACGACAGGTCGTAGCTCTTCGGGTGAACCTTCGCATCGGCTTCCGAGGCCTTGATGAGCGAGCGGATTGCCGTGGGCGCCGTATAGAACAGCGTGACCTTGTGCTTCTGGATCATGTCCCAGAAGCGGCCCGCGTTCGGGAAGGTGGGCACGCCTTCGAACACCACCTGCGTGGCGCCGATCGTGAGCGGCCCGTAAGCAATATAGCTATGACCCGTGATCCAGCCGATATCGGCCGTACACCAGAACACGTCGTTGGACTTGTAGTCGAAGGTCCACTTCATGGTCTGCGCGGCCCACAGCAGATAGCCGCCCGTGCTGTGCTGCACGCCCTTCGGTTTGCCGGTCGAGCCCGACGTGTAGAGGATGAAGAGCGGATGCTCCGCGCCCACCGGTTCCGGCGCGCAAGTGTCGCTTTCCGCCGCCGACACTTCGTGCATCCAATAGTCGCGGCCTTCGTGCCACGCGACCTTGCCGCCCGTGCGCTGGTAGACGATCACGGTTTTCACGGCGTCGCAGCCGCCCATGGCGAGGGCTTCGTCGGCGATATTCTTGAGCGGCAGGGCCTTGCCGCCGCGCATCTGTTCGTCGGCGGTGATGAGCGCGACCGCGCCCACGTCAACCATGCGTTCGTTGAGCGACTTCGACGAGAAGCCGCCGAACACCACCGAGTGCGTCGCGCCGATGCGCGCGCAGGCCTGCATCGCCACCACGCCTTCCACCGACATCGGCATATAGATGACCACGCGGTCGCCCTTCTTCACGCCGCGCTGCTTGAGCGCATTGGCGAAGCGCGAGACGCGCGCGAGCAGATCCTTATACGTGATGTTGGTGACGCTGCCGTCGTCGGCTTCGAAGATGATCGCGACGCGCTCGCCGTTGCCGGCTTCGACGTGGCGGTCCAGGCTGTTGTACGAGGCGTTGAGCTCGCCGTCTTCGAACCAGGTGTAGAACGGTGCCTTCGACTCGTCGAGCACCTTCGTGAAGGGCTTTTGCCAGCTCAGCGTTTCGCGTGCGAGACGCGCCCAGAAACCTTCGTAATCGCCTTCGGCTTCGGCGACGAGCGCCTTGTAGGCGTCCATGCCGGACACCGTCGCGTTTGCTACCGTTTGCGCGGTCGGCGCAAATACACGATGTTCCTGAAGAACCGATTCAATCGCAGACATCGACAACCCCTTGGTGAAGATGAAACGTCAAACTCGTGGACACGCGCCGCATCTGCGATGCCTGCGCGCGCCGTCTCCTGTGTGCCGCCGCGCTCTCTGTGTTCGAGCGCCTGCGGCGTTTTTTGCTGCGGTTCTTTGCTGCGTTCCGAATGGACTCGCGCACGTGTCCATCGGTTCAAGATTAAGCGGCGCAACTTACCTGCTACTTACGCAGCGCGCCGACGCCGGTGCGCCGATGATGCGCCGATCATCGATAGCGACCTCTTAAACGCCCATTTAGAATGCTAACTGATCTGAGCGCCAGGATTCCAGCTTGAACCGTCATTCACTTTTTCTCGTCGCCGCCATGCTGCTTGTGGGCAGCAATGTCGGCATCGGCAAAACGATCGTTGCGTTTTTGCCCGTTGAGCTGTTCGCGCTGCTGCGTTTCGTGATCGCGCTGGCCGTGCTCTGGCCCCTGCTGCGCCTTGCCCGCATGCGCCGCGTCAAGCGCGGGGAATGGGTCAATCTGTTCCTTCAGGCGCTGTTCGGCACATTTGGGTTTACCCTGCTGATGCTGGGCGGCGTGCATCGCACCAGCGCCGTCGCCGCGGGCGTCATCACCAGTACGATTCCCGCCGTGGTCGCCCTGTTCTCGTGGCTGTTCCTGCGCGAGCGGCCCGATGCGCGCGCTTTCGCGTCGATTGCGCTGGCGATCGTCGGCATCGCCGTAATCAATCTGGCGCATGCGGACGCAGGCGCCAATGCAGAAGCGAATCCCGCTTCCTTCACCGGCAATCTGATGGTGCTGGGCGCGGTCTGCTGCGAATCGCTGTACGTGATCCTCTCGCGCCGTCTCACGCAAACGCTCGCGCCGCTGGAAATCTGCGCGTACACCCATCTGTTCGGCTTTCTGCTGATGCTGCCGGTTGGTTTGTCTGGCGCCTTCTCGTTCGACTATGCGAGCGTGCCCGCGGGTATCTGGGGCCTTGTGCTGTGGTACGGGCTGTCGGCCAGCGTGTTCTCCTTCGTGTTGTGGATGATGGGCATCCGGCACGTGCCGGGCAGCATCGCGGGCGTGTTCACGGCTGTGCTGCCGGTAGCCGCCGCCGTCTACGGCATGGTGTTTCTGGGCGAGCGGCCCACGCCCGCGCATGGCGTCGCGCTCGCCTGCGTGATCGCGGGCATCGCGCTCGCCAGCCTCAAGACGAAACGCCTGCCGCCCGTCGCGTCGTGAGCCAGCGTCATCCGCCGATGCAATGACCCTGAAAGCTTCGCTGTCCGGATCGCGGCGAAGTGTCGCGCCGACGCGTTACAATAGCGCCCGCCCGGCCCCTGCGGAGCTGCGGCGCGAACGGCGCGAGCCTGCAGGAATCCGGCAGACTCGGCGCGGCGCGCCCGGCGCCGCGTGGACCCTGCCCGATTTCCGCCCTACGTGAAACGCCCATGTCCGCCGCACGCCCCAAGTCGACCGCAGCACCTTCCCGCCGCCGCATGGGCGTGCTGCCCAGCGTCATCTTCATGAGCCGCTGGCTCCAGGTGCCGCTTTACCTGGGCCTGATCGTCGCCCAGACGGTCTACTGCGTGCTCTTCGTCAAGGAAGTCTGGCACCTCGTCACCCACGCCATGTCGCTCGACGAAACGAGCATCATGCTTGCCGTGCTCGGCCTGATCGACGTGGTGATGATTTCCAATCTGCTCATCATGGTGATCGTTGGCGGCTACGAGACCTTTGTCTCGCGCATGGGACTGGAAGGCCATCCCGACGAGCCCGAATGGCTCGATCACGTGAACGCCGGCGTGCTGAAGGTGAAGCTCGCGATGGCGCTCATCAGCATTTCGTCGATTCATCTGCTGAAAACCTTCATCAATCCGGACGCAGTGTCCGAGCGCACGGTGATCTGGCAAGTGGCCATTCACGTTGCGTTCCTGCTCTCCGCGCTGGTGATGGCCTGGATCGACCGCCTCACCACGCATACGCATCCCGAGCATTATCACGATCTCGCCGCGCGCCATCCGGTGCCGGCGCGCGAGGTCGCCGAAGCAGATTAAAGCCGGAGTTACACAGACCGAAACCGGCGCCTGGTCAAAACAAAAAATTCCACGATTCGAATCACCCCGTCCCCAAAGAAGCTAGCCATGACCGTCATCAAGCAGGAAGACCTGATCCAGAGCATCGCGGATTCGCTCCAGTACATCAGCTACTACCATCCGCAGGACTACATCGAGGCGCTGGGTCGCGCCTATGAGCTGGAGGAAAGCCCGGCCGCGAAAGACGCGATCGCGCAGATCCTCACCAACAGCCGCATGTGCGCCGAAGGCCGCCGCCCGATCTGCCAGGATACCGGCATCGTCACGATCTTCGTGAAGGTCGGCATGGATGTGCGTTGGGACGGCGCGACGATGGGCGTCACCGACATGATCAACGAAGGCGTGCGCCGCGGTTACCTGAACCCGGACAACGTCCTGCGCGCGTCGATCGTTTCGCCGCCCGAAGGCGGCCGCAAGAACACCAAGGACAACACGCCGGCCGTGATCCACTACGAGATCGTGCCGGGCGACAAGGTCGACGTTCAGGTGGCGGCCAAGGGCGGCGGCTCGGAAAACAAGTCGAAGTTCGTCATGCTCAACCCGTCCGACTCGATCGTCGACTGGGTGCTCAAGACCGTGCCGACGATGGGCGCAGGCTGGTGCCCGCCGGGCATGCTGGGCATCGGCATCGGCGGCACCGCTGAAAAGGCGATGCTGATGGCGAAGGAATCGCTGATGGAGTCCATCGACATTCAGGACATCATCAAGCGCGGTCCGAAGGACTGGATCGAAGAGCTGCGCGTGGAACTGCACGAGAAGGTCAACGCGCTAGGTATCGGCGCGCAGGGTCTGGGCGGTCTCGCAACCGTGCTCGACGTGAAGATTCACGCAGCGCCCACGCACGCGGCTTCCAAGCCCGTCGCGATGATCCCGAACTGCGCCGCCACGCGCCACGCGCACTTCGTGCTGGACGGCTCGGGCCCGGCAAAGCTCGAAGCGCCCTCGCTCGACGCATGGCCGAAGGTCAACTGGGAACCGAACACGGAAACCAGCAAGCGCGTCGATCTGAATACGCTCACGCCGGAAGAAGTCGCTTCGTGGACGCCGGGCCAGACGCTGCTGCTCTCGGGCAAGATGCTCACGGGGCGCGACGCCGCGCACAAGCGCATCGCCGACATGCTCGCCAAGGGCGAAAAGCTGCCGGTGGACTTCAAGAACCGCGTGATTTATTACGTTGGCCCGGTCGATCCGGTGCGCGACGAAGTGGTTGGCCCGGCAGGCCCCACCACTGCCACCCGCATGGACAAGTTCACCGATCTGATGCTCTCGCAAACGGGCCTGATCTCGATGGTGGGCAAGGCCGAGCGCGGTCCGGTCGCAATCGACGCCATCAAGAAGCACAAGGCTGCGTACCTGATGGCCGTGGGCGGCGCCGCTTACCTCGTGTCGAAGGCGATCCGTGGCTCGAAGGTCGTGGCGTTCGAAGACCTCGGCATGGAAGCGATCTACGAGTTCGACGTCCAGGACATGCCGGTGACGGTTGCGGTCGATTCGTCGGGCACCTCGGTGCACAAGACCGGCCCCGCCGAATGGCAGGCGAAGATCGGCAAGATTCCGGTTGCGACGGCTTGATGCATCGGATTGAAATACAAGATGCGAGATAATCGCGAGGCAGCAGCAACGCCGAACTAGAAAACCGGGGCCCCGCGCCCCGGTTTTTCTTTGATTAACGCTGGTTAACGCGAAGCGTACTGAGACTAATTCTCAGCACGCAGCAAATGGCTGATTTTTCCGCATTTTTGCGCAGATTCGGCCTTGGCTTTTGCGAATTGAGCGTTTATTGTTTGAACCCAGTGTTAAAACCTGCCCGCCCCCACAAGGAAGGAAAAAATTATGCAAGGCGACAAGAAAGTCATCGAATATCTGAACGCGCAGCTCAAGAACGAACTGACGGCGATTAACCAGTACTTCCTGCACGCGCGGATGTACAAGCACTGGGGCCTGGAAAAGCTCGGCAAGCACGAATATGACGAGTCGATTGGCGAAATGCGTCACGCCGACTGGCTCATCGAACGCATTTTCATGCTCGACGGCCTGCCCAATCTGCAAGACCTGCACAAGCTGCTGATCGGCGAAGAAACCAAGGAAGTGCTCGAATGCGATCTGAAGCTCGAGTACATCTCCCAGGGCACCTGCAAGGAAGCGATCGCTTATTGCGAATCGGTGCGTGATTTCGTTTCGCGTGAGATCTTCACGAAGATTCTCGACGACACCGAAGAACACATCGACTGGCTCGAAACGCAGATCGATCTGATCGACAAGGTCGGCATCCAGAATTACCAGCAGACCATGATGGGTTCGGTAGAATCCTGATTCTGATTGCTGTAGTGGCCGTGCCCCGCGCGCCCGCGGGTGCGGCCCGCCAACGCAGCACCGAATTATTCTTTCTCGCTCCTCGACTCACGTGAACCATCCGGCTCCCCATTGCGCCGCGCCCATCGGTATTTTCGATTCCGGGCTGGGCGGCCTTTCGGTGCTGCGCGCCGTGCGCGCGCATTTGCCCGCGGAACGGGTTGTCTACGTGGCCGATTCGCGTTATGCGCCCTATGGCCAGCGCGACGACGACTTTATCGCCGACCGCACGCTCGCGATTGGCGAATGGCTGGTGGCGCAGGGCGCGAAGGCGCTGGTGGTGGCCTGCAACACGGCCACGGCGCAGTCGATCGAGTTCGTGCGCGCGCGTCTGCCGATCCCGCTGGTGGGCGTGGAGCCGGGCGTGAAGCCGGCGGCGCAGTTGTCGAAGTCGCGTGTCGCGGGCGTGCTCGCCACCCAGGTGACGCTGCGCAGTGCGCGCTTCCAGGCGCTCGTCGAGCGTCACGCCGACGACCTGCGCGTGCTGTGCCAGCCGGGCCACGGTCTCGTGGAGGCGGTCGAACGCTGCGACATCGACTCGCCGGAGCTGGTCGCGCTGCTGCGCGGCTACGTCCAGCCGATGCTCGACGCCGGCGCGGACACGCTGGTGCTCGGCTGCACGCACTACCCGTTCCTTGACGCCGCGATCCGCTCGATCGTCGGCGAGCGCATGACGCTCGTGGATACGAGCGTGGCCATCGCCCGTCAGCTCGAACGCGTGCTCGATCAGCATGGTCTGCGCGCAACGGCGGCCCATGTCGAATCTCCCGCCGATGTCCGGTTCTGCTCGACCAGCGACGGCGCACACCTGCGCGCGCTCGCGGCGGCGCTGCTCAACATCGATGCGCCGGTCGAACGTATCCAGATTCCCTCGCGCCGCACCCGCGAACTCGAATCCAGCGCGGCCTGAACACCACACTGCGCAGCACCGCAAAAAAAGCCGCTCGATACGGCCCCATTCTTACACCCGTCTTTCGCCTTCTGGCCCCGTCTTAGGCCCGCCTGCCACGGGCCTGCGCGATCGCGCCCCGCTGCGCCGCATCGCTGATCCAGAGCAAAATCCCTGCTAAGCATCCGGTTTTGTTACAAAAATTCCGACTGCATGCTTGCCAAACGGGCCAAACATAATGATAATAATTCGCATTAACTCTCTCTATTGCGCTCCATCATGATTGTCTGCGTGTGCAAGTCCGTCTCCGACCGTACGATTCGCGCCTCCATTGCGGAAGGCATGGACTCTTTCGACGAGCTGCAGTTCGAGCTTGGCGTCGCGACCTGCTGCGGCAAGTGCGAAGAATCCGTTCGCGACGTGATGGCGCAAAGCGGTGTTTGTGCAAGCCGCTGTGGCGTGACGCATCACCACGCTCACCCGGTCGTCGCCGTGCCGCACGTGGTACCCCTGACGTTCTACGAGCGCAAGGCTGCCTGATTTTTCCGTGGCGTACGTTTCCAGCCTGCAGAGACGCGCGCCGCAACAACGCTCAAAAAACCGAGCGCTTTATCGCCGACAGCAAGCCAGTTTCACGACCAGCCAGCTACCGCTCGCACCCTTTTCTGGAGGACGAGATGGAATTGCTGATCGGATTTGTGACCACCGTGTGCATCTCGCTGTTGATCTTTCGCCCATAAAGCTGCCCGTAGCGACGCGTTGTCTGCCTTTTGCGCCGTCGAATACAGGGCGGCCACGCTAACATGCAGGCTTCTCAAACCACCGCCAACGCGCTGACCTTCCCCGCCTTACGCACGAATCGCCGTGTCGTGACCGCGACGGC